>JAVRPX010000279.1:0-4738 GCA_032161985.1 Mycobacterium sp. | reverse complement strand
GCCGGGCTGTGGCTCGGGCTGCTCGGCATTGCGATCGCCACCGGACTGGCGATGGTGCTGCGAACGGGCGCCGAGATACCGGAGGACTACTGGCGCTCGATCATCGACTACCCGACTACTGCGCGACCGCGCTCTTCGACGCGCCTTGATAGTCGACCTGCCAGTGTTTGATGCCGTTGAGCCAGCCCGACCGTAGCCGCTCCGGCGGCGAGATCGGTGTCAGGTTCGGAATTTCGTCGGCGATTGCGTTGAAGATCAGGTCAATCGTCATCCTGGCCAGGGTGGCGCCGATGCAATAGTGCGCGCCAGTACCGCCAAACCCCCCGTGTGGGTTGGGGTCTCGCAGAATGTTGAAGGAGTACGGGTCGTCGAACACGTCCTCGTCGAAGTTCGCCGAGCGGTAGAAGATCACCACCCGCTGATCCTTCTTGATCTTCACGCCGCCAAGCTCGATGTCCTCCAGAGCGGTGCGCTGAAACGAGGTGACCGGCGTTGCCCAGCGGACGATCTCGTCGGCGGCCGTTGCAGGCCGCTCACGCTTGAAAAGTTCCCACTGGTCGGGGAATTCGGTGAACGCCATCATGCCCTGGGTTATGGAGTTGCGGGTGGTCTCGTTACCTGCCACTGCGAGCAGGATGACGAAGAAGCCGAATTCGTCGTCGGTCAGCTTGTGCCCCTCGACGTCGGCCTGGACCAGTTTGGTGACGAGATCGTCGCCCGGGTTCTTGCCGCGCTCCGCCGCCATCTGCATGCCGTACATGATCAGCTCGACCGATGCGGCCGTCGGGTCGTTCCTCGCGTACTCGGGGTCCTGATCGCCGACCATCTGGTTCGACCAGTCGAACAGCTTCTTGCGGTCCTCCTGGGGCACACCCATCAGCCCGGCGATCGCCTGTAGCGGCAGCTCGCAGGACACCTGCTCGACGAAGTCGCCGGAGCCCTCCGCCGCGGCCTCCCTGGCGATGTCGTGTGCTCGCTCGCGGAGTTCCTCGCGCAGCGACTCGACGGCGCGCGGGGTGAACGCTCGCGAGACGATCTTGCGCAGGTGGGTGTGATGCGGGGCGTCCTGGTTGAGCAGCACGACCTTGCCCGCCTCCAGCGAGGCGGGATCGGCCTCGTCGCGGTACCTCGGCAACGCGGTCTTCTTGTTGCTGGAGAAGACGTCGCTGCGACGAGACACCTCCTTGACGTCCTTGTGCTTGGTCACCACCCAGTAGCCGGTGTCGCCGAACGCGAGGTTGCCCTTCTCCTGTTCCTGCCACCAGATCGGAGCTACCTTCCGCATGTGGGCGAGCTCGTCGATCGGCAGCCGTTCGGCATACATGTCGGGGTCGGTGAAATCGAAGCCGGGTGGGAGGTCCGGAGACGGCATAGATGTACTCCTCAATGACGTTGTCTAGTGCCCCTATCGCATTGCTACACCACAGTTGGGGAGTGGTGAGGCGGGTTACATCAAACTCCAAGTGAAACGTGTTCCGCAACGGCGAATTCTTATTAACTGCTTCGTCACCGCAGCCACAGGTGTAACAATTTTGTCAGCCAGGCTGAACCATCCAGTAGGCCGCATTATCGCGGCAACGGGAAGGGGGCATCGGTGACGATCGATGTCAAAGCGACGGGACTGTTGGCACTCATAGCCGGCCCGACCGTGATCGCGGCGCTGCTTTTCGCCGCACCGGCGATGGCCGACCCGGCGACAGCCGATCCGGTCACCCCCGGCCCGGTGATCACCATGCCAGTGGTCGCACCGGCTCCGGCACCCCTCGCGGTCGAGGCGCCCGCACCAGACCCGATCATTCCTGCGCCTGCACCGGCTCCGGCACCCCTTGCGGTCGAGGCGCCCGCTGCGGCCCCCGCCACTCCAGTACCCGCACCGGATGGCACCGTCCAGCCCGCTGCTGTCGATTCGGCAACGCCCCCCGCGGCCGTTCCTCACCTGTCGAGCCCCGAGAACCTGCCGCCCGGCACCACCAACGCTCCACCCGACAACCAGGGCCGCGGTGTGTCGTATCTGCGGGATCTGTGGCACGCGGTGCAGACCCAGGAAGTGAGCGGAAAGGACGCGCTGCTGTTGCTGACACAGCGCCCGATGAATGCGGATGCAGTGCCACCACCCGGAATGCCTGCCAACCCGACGCCGCCGCTGCCCCCTGAGGCGCCGCTACCGCCCGAGGCACCGCCCGTTCCCTAGGTTCGGAGCCGCAAGCTTGCCTGAGCCAAAATGTCGCGTACGACCCGCACGTGCACGCGTTCGGTGACGGCCCATACCGCCCGCGCGACAAGGCTGTGCTGAGCGACGAACGTCGCGAAAAGCAGTGCGCCGTCCGCTTTAGTGAGAAGCAACTCGCCGGGCATTCCGATGCGCGACTCGGCGCCGAGGAGCACATGATCGGGCACGGTTCGGCGGACTTCCCAGCCGAGCACCGATCCGTTCGACGTGTTGCCCACCTTCAGCCCGATCGCCGACCATCCCGACAGGAGCTGGGTTCGGACCGCCAGCGGTGCGCCCTCCAGGATTTCGCGAATCAGGTCCTCGGCGCTCTCGTCGTGGGTCGAACCCACGTCGAAGAGAAACGCGTCGCAGTAGTCGACGCGGGCCAGAGTGCTCAGCGCTCGCGCCGACGACGGAAGGTCCACCTGGCGCACCTCGGCGGTCACCGGCGTGCTCCCGCAGCCGATTGCCGCCATGCGCGTCCGATGCCTCGCATCATCAGCGGATACACCACAAGGTGGCGGAACGGCGCGATGGCCGCCAGGTAGGCCACCCCGAGCACTCCGTTCGGCCGCACCAGAATGGCCATCTGACCGCGATGGCCGCCCGTTCCGTCTGGCACCCAGCCGACGTGCATCACGCCGTGCACGGTCTGGTTCGCGATCTCCAGCGCGAACTCGTTGTCGGTGACGTACAGCGGCGTGAACAGATGCGTGTCGAAATCGCTTGGGGTGTCTGCCAAATCGGCCGGTAACCGATCATGCAGGCTCCGAACCCGCGTGCCGAGCCCGGTTTCCTGGCGATCGAGGCCCAACATGCGTCCAACCGTCCACCGGATCGCGAACAGGGCCCGCACCACGGAAGAGGTCTCACCGGGGTCGAGCGTGGCCATCAACCGGACCAGCTCACCGAAGTCATCGGGGCCACCGGGTGTCGGCAGCGCCCACACATCGAGCAACCGAAAATCCTTGGCGATCTCGTGGATTCGCCACGACCGCGAAGTGTGTTGGGCCCTGTCGAGTGATGCTGAATCAAACATACAGTACTGTATGCTTGGCGATGAATCGACGTCAAGGGCCGCCGCCAATCTAAGGAGCAGTGATGGTCGCCCAGACCCGCACACCGCGGAGCACCTGGATCGATGCTGGGTTGAAAGCGCTCGCCGCCGGAGGGCCCGGCGCGGTGCGGGTGGAGCTGCTCGCGAAGGCTCTCGATGTCACCCGCGGCGGGTTCTACTGGCATTTTCCCAACAGACAGGCTTTTCTCGACGAGATGCTCGACACCTGGGAGCACCGGAGCACGGAAGAGGTGCTCGAACGGGTCGAGCAGGAAGGCGGCGACGCAAGGGACAAGGTTCGCAGGGCAGGCATGCTCACCTTCTCCAAAGAGCTGCTTCCGATCGACCTCGCGGTCCGGGACTGGGCCCGGCGCGACACGTCGGTTGCCACGCGCCTCCGACGCGTCGACAACCGTCGCATGGATTACCTGCGCTTGTTAATCGGCGAGTTCACCGACGACCCGGAGGACGTCGAGGCCCGCGGCATGCTCGCCTTTGCGCTCGCCATCGGCAACCATTTCATCGCCGCCGATCACAACGGACGTAGTCGCAGGCAAGTGCTCGAGCGCGCAACACAGCGCCTACTGGGATAGCCCGCGGCATTACGATCGGTCGCACGCATCTCGTATCCCGAAGGACCAAAATGCTCGAGAACGGACATATTGCCACCCGAATTCCCGCGCAAGACCTGGACAGGG
This sequence comes from Mycobacterium sp., assembly GCA_032161985.1. Taxonomy (GTDB): domain Bacteria; phylum Actinomycetota; class Actinomycetes; order Mycobacteriales; family Mycobacteriaceae; genus Mycobacterium. The sequence continues at coordinate 771 of JAVRPX010000279.1, read as the reverse complement.
CACGCGCGTTCTACGCCGAGAAGCTGGGGCTCGAATCAAGCGAGGAGCGGCCCGGCGGCCTGCTGTACCGCTGCCCGGGCGGCGAGTTCGGGTTGTTCCAGTCTGCAGGCACGTCGCCCGGCACCTTCACGCAGATGGGGTGGACCGTCGACGATATCGACGCGACAGTCGCCGAGTTACGCAGTCGCGGTGTCGTTTTCGAGGAGGTCGACATGCCCGGGCTGAGAACGGTCGACGGGATCGCCCACGTGGATGGAAATTATCCCAGCAAGGGATCCGCCGAGAGGGCGGCGTGGTTCCACGACAGCGAAGGAAACCTACTCGGGATCGGTGAACCGATTCCGTGAGCTAGGACGCGCTAACCGCGAGCGGAACGGCCTCGATGCGGGCGGGAACGTGCTTGTGCCACGGTGTGCCCGCGTAGGCGTCGCGCCACTCGGTGGAGGTGAGCGAATTGGGCGCCACGCCAGGGACCGTCGCGCGGCCGTCGCTGTCGACGTAGTCGAGGCCGAATCCGTTCGGCAACGACGCGTGCCCCTGCAGCATCACCTCGCTGATCTCCACGCTGGCCTCGGCGCTGCCTGCCGCTGTGGTGATCCGCGCGCGGCCGCCGTCGGTCAGGCCCAGCGTCTGGGCGTCCTCGATGCTGACGCGCAGCGCTCCGTCCGCGTCGCGTTTGCGCCAGGACGGATCGCGGAAGATGTCGTTCGCGGTGTATGCGCGCCGCTCGCCGGCCGACAACACGATCGGGAAATCGGGCGTCGTCAACCC
>JAVRPX010000278.1:0-7790 GCA_032161985.1 Mycobacterium sp. | reverse complement strand
CGCACGATCACCAGTGCCGCGCTGATCATGATCGCGGTGTTCATCGGGTTCGCCTTCGCGGGCATGCCGTTGGTCGCCCAGTTGGGTGTCGCGTGCGCTGTCGCGATCGCAGTCGACGCGACTGTGGTGCGGCTGGTGCTGGTGCCTGCGCTGATGGCGATGTTCGACGAATGGAACTGGTGGCTCCCGCGCTGGCTGGCCCGCATCCTGCCGTCGGTGGACTTCGAGAAGCCGCTGCCCAAGATCGACCTTCCCGACCTGGTCATCATCCCCGACGACCTCTCATCGCTGGGTCCATCGGGCTCCGACCTGCGCTTGGTGGTCAAGTCCGCGGCCCGGTTGAAAAACCTTGCCCCCGATACGATTACCGTCGCCGATCCGCTGGCGCTGAGCGGTTGCCTGCCACCCCGCGAGCGGGTACCCGCAGTCGTGAACGGCCACACCAACGGTATTGCGCACCGCAACGGCGCATCGAACGGTTCAACAAACGGAGCAGGCAAGGCCCGGCTGCCCTGCCTTCCTCGGGTTCATCCGGTGATCATGTGGGGGGGCCGGCTGTCGGTCGCGCTCGACGCGCTGGAGACCGAGGCCGACTCGGAGCGGGCACCGGTGGAGCGCAGTAGCCCGATGGAGACCACCAACGTCCAGTTGCCGACGGGCGACCGGTTGCAGATCCCGACCGGAGCGGAAACGCTGCGGCTGAAGAGTTACCTGATCATGTGCCGAAACACCACCAGGGATTTCGCTGAGTTTGCCGAATTGGTCGACTCGATGGAAACTCACACTGCTGCAGTGGTGCTGGCGTCAATGGACCGGTATTACTGTGGAGACCGTTCGAGGAAGCAATGGGTCGCTACCCAGTTGGTACGCCGCCTGGCTGATCCACAACCGTCCGACGAGCATGACACCAGGATGTCAGGCCCTGAGGCAGAGGCCGATTGGGCGAAGGTCAGGGAGCGCTGCCTATCGGTGGCGGTAGCGATGTTGGAGGAGGCGAGGTGACGTTGGCCCCCGGTATACGGGACACGCGCCGCGACGCTGTCTCGGGAGCCAACCGACCCGCGGCGCCGACGCCGGGCCGCGGGCCGGCGATCGACGACCGGCCGGTGGAGTTCTGGCCGACCGCCGCGATCCGGGCTGCGCTGGAGACGGACGACCTGACGGTCTGGCAACGCATCGTCGTCGCGATCAAACGTGATCCGTATGGCAGGACCGCACGGCAGGTCGAGGAAGTGCTGGAAACGGCACGCCCATACGGGGTTTCCAAGGCGCTCTCAGAGGTGCTCACCCGCACCCGCGAGCACCTGGAGGCCAACGAGCGCGCCGAGGTGGGCCGCCATGTGCAGACGCTGCTGGAGCGATCGGGTCTTGGCCCAGATGAGTTCGCATCGCGCATCGGGGTTCCTGGCAAGGATTTCGCGGCGTACCTCAGCGGAGAGACGAGCCCGCCTGCGTCGCTGATGATCCGGATGCGGCGGCTGTCCGACCGATTCTCCAAGATGCGCAAACAACGTCCGGTCGAATGATCCGATGACCTAGGCGCTGATCCCGGGAGCGTATAGAGGAAGTCGATGGACATTGAGCGCATCCTGCGGGCGACGGACACGGTGGCGATCGTCGGCGCGTCGGCCAACCCCGCCCGCGCCAGCCATGAAGTGTGGACATATCTGAGGTCGCGCAGCGACTTCAAGCTCTATCTCGTCAACCCGACCATCACCGAGGTCGAGGACACGCCGGTTTATCCCAGCCTGGCCGATCTGCCGGTCGTGCCGGATCTTGTCGACGTGTTCCGCCGGTACGAGTTCCTGCCGTCGGTGCTCGATGACACCATCGCGGTCGGCGCGAAAACCCTATGGCTGCAATCGGGTCTGTGGCATGAGCAGGTGGCCCGTGACGGAGAAGCGGCCGGTCTGGAGGTCGTGATGGACCGATGCCTGAAGGTGGAGCACGCCCGCTTACTTGGCTAAGTGGTTACCCGGATTGTTTGTGGGTCTTGAGGTTCCAAAGTCCGGCGATGATGTGTGACATCGTCGCCGCCACCTTGGCGGCCTGCGTGAGCCTCGCCGACCCCGACGATCCGCGGACTGCCCCGGTCGATTACCGACTTGCCCACGCCCTGCGGCGTGGCTGGCCTCCCAGCAAGAGTGGGAGGGTTCAGTCAACCGGCACCAGCCACCGCCATCATGATGCTGGATTGGCCAGGACCGGCAGCCACCACCCGGTGGCCTCTGCTGAACAAGCAGCACTCGGCCTACCCCCGAACAGCCCAGGCGGCACACCTGGACGTCGCTGACCCAGCCGAAAACAACCAGCCCCCAAGCTGTTTGGCGCTGCTGACCCATCACAGGTCAACTCTTAGCGGGAGTGGATCGGCGATACATCGTCGACCAGCCAGCGCCCTTCGGTCTTGGTCAGCGCGACCCGAAGTGCCAGCACCGCAGTGTTGGATGGCTTGCCGGGTGTGCTCTGCGTTGCACGCAGGATCACCGCGACGCTAGCGGCGTCGGGGCCGATCGCCTCGATGCCCGCCGAGACGGTGCTGGCCTGGGCCGAGATGTTCTTGCTCGTCAAATCCTTTGCCACATTGGCGAATTCGTTCTTGAAAGCCTCCCCGCTCTTGGGCGACATCATCGCCGTTGCGCGGTCCACAGACGCGGTGGGGCTTGCCGGCGTGAACGTCGCGGAAGCTTCCGAGATGCTGCTGGCGATGCCGACCACCTCGGTGCTGTCGTTGTGCAGCGTGCGATCGGGAACGGACCACCGCGCGTAGCCAACGAGCACGCCCGCGGCCAGCGCGATGGTCGCCACCGCGACGACCGCCAGCCGCAGCCCCGGACCGTCGTCGTCAGTGCCAACGGTCACCCCGTCGCGGCGCGCGAGCACGAAGTTGACGACGACGCCCTCGACGATCAGCAGGCACAGCACCGAACACACCGACACCCACCACAGCGGCCACGCCAGCGCGACACCGATGAAGACCAGTGCGACGACGGCAGCGACCGGCGCAAGGATGTCGAAAGCCAGTACGCGCCAACGGTTTCTCATCGGATCCGCTCCAGCCGCGAGATCAGCAGCTTGCCATCGACGTCGGAGACGTCGAGCCGAAGTGTCCAGCGCACGGTCTGCGGCTTGTCGGCCCCAGCGGTCTCGCTGATCGACGTCGCCACCACCATCACCGTGTCGGTGCGCGACGCGGACGCCGACAGTTCGGGCTGCGGCTTGGGCGGCGGCGCGCCGTTGGGACCCGGCTGCGCATGGTGGATCGACTCGACAGCCACCGAGTCGATCTGACCCGTGGTGCGCGCCTGCAACGTCTGCACCAGCTTGCGGTACGGCTCGACGGTCGAGTCGAAGTCGGCGTTGAGCTGACCGACGGTGCCCTCGTGCAGCTGATTCAGGTTGGCCTCGACGCTGTCCTTGTTCATGTTGATCAGCACGTTGGTCCAGTCTGCGGCGGCCTGCATGACGCGGGTGCGGTAATGGAGTTCGTCGACGTCGCTGCTGTGCTGGGTCCAGATCAGCACGCCCAGCGCGATCGCGGCGACCGCAAGCACGCCGAGCACCGCGGAGCCAATGCCGAAGCCGGTGAAGACGGGACCGTCGTCGTCTACGTGGTCTTCAGTGGGCTCGTCGGGCACAGCCGAGAGGGTACCCGGCGGCCAAAGTCAGCCCGGGTTGCCCATGGCGCCGGTGCTGCCGGTGGATCCCTTTCCGCCGTCGTTGCCGTCGGCGCCGGCCTTGCCGTTGCCAGCCTGTCCAACTCCGCCGTCGCCGCCAGTGCCGTGTGTGCCACCGGTACCGCCCGTACCGCCGGTGCCCCCGGCCCCTCCACGGCCCGACTGGCCAGTGCTGCACCGAACAGATCGTTGAGCCCGCCCGGTTGCGCCGCCAACGTCGGACCCGCACCACCCCCACCGATGACCGCCGTCGACCTCGCCACCACTGACGGTTGCGCGCGACCACCGCCGGCGCCGTCGACTGTCCCGCCGGAGACGGCGGGTTGGCGAGCAAGACGGCCGCTCCCGCGATGACGATCCCTGCCGTGACATAGGGCGGACGGACATGATGCAGACCTCCTGGACGAGGCGAACCGGCGCGCCGCTCGAACCGCAAGGCGGCAACCGGACAGAGATTTCGCGCAGCTAACGGACAGCCACCATTAAGCCGATGTACTTGATATCAGAAATATCTGATGTCAAGTCGACTAACAGCTCACTCTCGAGCCTTCTGGAAGGATGTTGGGGTGACGGTAGAAGCCATTCGCTCCGGTATTGACCTGAGCCACGTCGACTCCGATGCCCGCCCCCAAGACGATCTGTTCGGCCATGTCAACGGCCGCTGGCTCGCTGAGTACAAGATCCCTGCCGACCGCGCGACCGACGGCGCGTTCCGGTCGCTCTATGACCGCGCCGAGGAGCAGGTCCGCGACCTGATCACCGAGGCGGCCGTGTCGGGCGCGGAGAAGAACACCGACGAGCAGCGCATCGGCGACCTGTACGCCAGCTTCATGGACGAGGCCACGGTGGCTGAGCGCGGTGTGCAGCCGCTACTCGACGAGCTAGCGGCGATCGACGCCGCCCAGACGCCCGACGCATTGGCCGCAGTGGTGGGCGCCCTGCAGCGCACCGGGGTCGGCGGCGGCGCCGGTGTCTACGTCGACACCGACTCCAAGGACTCGACGCGCTATCTGGTGCACCTGAGCCAGTCCGGGTTGGGCCTGCCTGACGAGTCCTACTACCGCGACGAGCAGCACGCCGAGATTCTCGCCGCCTATCCGCAGCACATCGCCGCGATGTTCGCACTCGTCTACGGCGGCGACCACACCGAGACGGCCGCACGCATCGTCGCGCTGGAAACCAAGCTGGCGGCCGCGCACTGGGACGTCGTAAAGCGCCGCGACGCCGACCTGACCTACAACCTGCGCACGTTCGCCGACCTGCCCGCCGAGGCCCCAGGGTTCGACTGGACAGGCTGGGTGACCGCGGTGGGTACGTCACCCGAGGCTGCCGCGGAACTCGTTGTGCGCCAACCTGATTACCTGACGGCGTTCGCCGCGGCATGGTCGGGCGAGGACCTCGAGGGCTGGAAGGACTGGGCCCGCTGGCGGCTGATTCACGCCCGCGCGTCCCTGCTGACCGACGACCTTGTGGCCGAGGACTTCGCGTTCTACGGCCGCAGGTTGTCGGGGACCGAGGAGATCCGCGACCGGTGGAAGCGCGCCGTGTCGGTGGTGGAGGGCCTGATGGGCGACACCGTCGGCAAGCTCTATGTCCAGCGGCATTTCCCACCGGATGCCAAGGCTAGGATGGACGAGTTGGTGGCCAACCTCCGCGAGGCCTATCGCGTCAGCATCAACGACCTCGAGTGGATGACGCCGCAGACACGGGCTAAGGCGCTGGCCAAGCTGGACAAGTTCACCCCGAAGATCGGCTATCCGGCCAAGTGGCGGGACTACTCGACGCTGGTGATCGAGCGCGGCGACCTGTACGGCAACGTACTGAGGGGCAACGTCGTGAGCTCCGACCGTGAACTGGCGAAGCTGGGCGGACCGGTCGATCGTGATGAGTGGTTCATGACGCCGCAGACCGTCAACGCCTATTACAACCCGGGCATGAACGAAATCGTCTTTCCCGCAGCGATTCTGCAGCCGCCGTTCTTCGACGCCGAAGCCGACGACGCCGCCAACTACGGAGGCATCGGCGCGGTCATCGGCCACGAGATCGGCCACGGGTTCGACGACCAGGGCGCCAAGTACGACGGCGAAGGCAACTTGGTGGACTGGTGGACCGACAAGGACCGTGCCGAATTCGGCGCCAGGACAACGGCGTTGATCGAGCAGTACGACGAGTTCACACCGCGCGGGCTGGACAACGGCCACCACGTGAACGGCGCGTTCACCGTCGGCGAGAACATCGGCGACCTCGGCGGGCTCTCCATCGCCTTGCTCGCCTACCGGCTGTCACTCAAGGGCGCTGACGCCCCGGTGATCGACGGATTGACCGGCGAGCAGCGGGTGTTCTTCGGCTGGGCTCAGGTGTGGCGCACCAAATCCCGTGACGCCGAGGCTATCCGGCGGCTGGCGATCGACCCGCATTCACCCCCGGAGTTCCGGTGCAACGGCGTCATCCGCAACATGGACGCGTTCTACAACGCGTTTGAGGTCAGCGAGTCCGACGAGCTGTACCTGGACCCCCAGCGGCGGGTCCGGATCTGGAATTAGCGAGCTAGAACATCTGCCAGTCCGACGCACCGTCGGGCTGGTTGTAAAAGCCCTTCGAGTTCTTGATGACGACGGGATCGCCGCTGCCGAAGTTGTCGTAGAACCACTTCGCATTGTCAGGGCTGATGTTGATACAACCGTGGCTCACGTTCCGCTTGCCCTGGTCGCTGACTGACCACGGCGCGCTGTGCACGAAGTTCCCGCTGTTATCGATTCGGACGGCGAGCTGCACATTCAGCTTGTAGCCGTTGGCCGAGTCGACAGGCACACCGTACGTCGAGGAGTCCATGACGATGGTGGGGAACTTCTCAAGCACGTAATACGTGCCATTGGGGGTCGTATGTCCGCCACCCGCCATACCCATCGACACCGGGATGGTCTTCTCCACCTTGCCATTACGCGAGACGGTCATCTGGTGTGTCGCGTCGTCAATTGTGGCCACCAGCTGCTCGGGAACGGTGAAACTCGACTTGGTGCCGCCCGCGTCGATGTTGACAACCGTGCCTGCCGGCCAGAAGTCCTGCGGCCGCCAGCGGACCTGGGTGTCGCTCGTCCAGTAGAACCGGCCGGGCACTGGCGGGACCGACGAGATGTGGATCGCCTGCTCGGCCAACGCCCGGTCGGCGATCGGACGGGCGAAGTTGATGTAGATCGGCTTGGCGGCTCCCGCCTTGGCGCCGTTCGTCGGATTGAACGTCGGCGGCGCGAACACCGGCTGCCCGGTGTACGGCGTCGGGTTCTGGCCTGCGGGCGTGCCTTCGGGGATCACCGTGGGCTGAGCGGCGACGAGAGTGTCGGCCGGTGGCGGCGCCAATGGATCCGCCGGCGGCGGCGGTGCGAACACGACCGGGGCCGGAGGCGCGAGCGGATCGGCCGGCGGCGGCGGAGCGAACGGATCCGGCGGCGGCGCGGGTGCTGCGGCCGGGTCCATCGGCGCAGGCGGTGGCGGAGGTACCTCGGGATCAGCCAGCGCAGATGGGTTTCCCAGCGCCAGTCCACCGACCAGTCCAGCCGCGAATATTGCGGTGACTAGTCTCCCCCTCGTCCGCTTCCGCATACGCCACCTCCAGTCACACAAACTTCATCCAGTGTCGCACAGCGAAGACACCGGCTACCGCCACGAGGATGCTGCCTGATCCTCAGCGACCGCCCCGCTCACACCGCTGAGCTGCAGTGTTCATCGCCATGGGGCGCGCAATGTTACATCTTGCTGGTTTCCTGAGGAACCTCGAAGAGGCCGCGGGTGGCGGTCACACACGTCAGAGCGACCATCACCAGAGCCGTCGACGCCCCGATCATCAGGGCCAGTCCGGCGTGCTGGTAGAGCACCCCGCCGGCCAGCGAACCGGCCATGATGCCGACCTGGAACCCGGCGACGTAGCGCCCCGACGCGCCATCCGGATCGTCGGGCGCGGTGCGCATGGCGGCGGCCTGCAGCATCGGCGGCAGGGCGGTGGAGGCCGCCCCCCACATCACGATCGCGCCGACGCCGACGACGAGGACCACCAGCCCGGCGCCGCGGTCGAACGTCAACGACGTCAACACCGCGAACGCCGTCGCCAGCGCCGCG
>JAVRPX010000277.1:0-9060 GCA_032161985.1 Mycobacterium sp. | reverse complement strand
GAGAACGGCTGGCGACGTGACCCGCAGGAGTACCTGGCCGCCGGGAACATCTGGACGACCTGTGAACCGGAAGAGCCGATCCTGCCCGGTGTCATCGACGTGCTCGGCGACGACTTCATCATGTTCGCCAGCGACTACCCGCACTGGGACGGCGAATGGCCGGAGAGCACTAAGCATCTGCGCACCCGCCCGGACATCAGTGAGGAGACCCGCGCGAAGATCGGCGGAGAAAACGCCGAGCGCTTCTACGGCTTGAACTAGTCGAGCCCGAAATCGATCACGCCGCGGATGATCTCGCCGTTGAGCAGATCGCGATAGCCGTCATTGATGTCGTCGAGCCGATAACGCCTGGTGATCATCTCATCGAGCTGCAACAGGCCCGCCTCATACAGCCGGGCGAACCTGGCGACATCGACCCTGGGATTACACGACCCGTACACCGTGCCTGCGATGTTCTTGTTCCATAGGGTGAACTCCTGCAGATTGATGGCGATCGAACCCGTCGTGTTGGCGGACATCCCCGTCAGTACGCAGGTTCCGCCTTTGCGGGTCAAGCTCAGCGCCGGTTGTACGTCTTGTTCGGAGATGATCGAAGGGGAGACGACGACACTGTCGGCCATCACACCGCGAGTCAGATCCCGCAACACGCTCGCTGCTTCGTCGGTGTCGACTGCGGTGTGGGTCGCACCGAACTGCATCGCCGACTTCCGTTTGAACTCAACGGGATCGACCGCGATGATGTGTGCGGCGCCGTTGATCCGCGCGCCCTGGATCGCAGCGGTGCCGATGCCCCCGACACCGATGACGACGACCGTGTCGCCCGTCGTGACCTTGGCGCGGTTCTCCGCGGAGCCGTAGCCGGTCGGAACCCCGCATGACAGCAGGGCCATCGGGAGCAGTGGCAGGTGGGGATCGATCCGGACGATCGAATCTGTAGAAACCACTGTGTGTTTCGAGAACGCGCCGACCTTTGACAGGTGGCCGAGGTCGCGGCCGTCGGCGGTGTGATGGCGGAAGGTTCCGTCCGTCGGCATGCCGGGAATCATCACTTGCGCGCCCATGTCGCAGATGTACTCCATCCCGGAGTTGCACCACCTGCACTGTCCGCAAACCGCGACAAACGACATCACGACGTGGTCGCCGGGCGCGACGTCCGTCACGCCCTCGCCCACTTCCAGAACCACTCCCGCGCCTTCGTGGCCGCCGATCATCGGGAACATCGAGGGCAGCCCGTACGCCGCCATCACCTCGTTGGACGCAGACATGTCGCCGTTGAGGATGTGCTCGTCGGAGTGGCACAGTCCGGCGGCGGCCATCTCGACGAGCACCTCGCCTGCGCGCGGCGGATCGAGCTCGAAGTCTTCGACGGACCACGGTCCACCGACATCGTGCAGGATCGCGGCCCGGCTTTTCATGCGACGGGGCGGAAGGTGACGGGAAGGTGCTTCGGCGAACGGAACGGCATACCGGTGATTTTGGTGTCGTCGTCGGGTACCAACTGCAGGTCGGTGACGCGATCGAAAAGGCTCTTCAGCATCGCTCGCGTTTCGACCCTGGCGAGGTGCATGCCGAGGCAGCTGTGAATGCCGCCTGCGAAGGAGATGTGCGCGCGGCGTGGTCGATGAACGTCGAACACCTCGGGGTCGGTCCAACGCGATTCGTCGCGATTGGCAGCGCCCATACAGAGGTTGACCTGGGCGCCCTCGGGGATCGTCTTGCCGTGCATCTCGACATCGCGGGTGGTGTTGCGCGCCACCAAGACCAACGGGGTCTCGTATCGGATCCCTTCCTCGATCGCGGCCGGTATGAGGTCACGATCGCGCTGAACCGCCTCGAGTTGGTCGGGATGCGTGAGGAGTAGCGCCAACAGGTTGCCCGACGACCGATAAGTCGTCTCCAGCCCGGCAGGCAGAAGCAACCGCAGAAACGAGATGATGGCTTCGTCGGTGAGCTTCTCGCCGTCGATCTCGGCTGCGACCAGATCGCCGATGATGTCGTCGGTCATCTTGCTGCGTCGCTGGTCGACCTGTTCTTGAAAGTAGGTCCCCAGTTCTACTGATGCCGTCAGGCCGGCTTCGATGTCCTCGGTGATCGAAATCAGTTGCAGCGACAGCCGCCGGAACATCTCCAGGTCTTCCTGCGGTAGGCCGAGCAGTGCGGCGGTGACCCTGGTGGGGAACTCGAACGTCACCGCCTTGACCAGGTCGACTCCGCCGTCATTGCGGAACTCGTCGACGAGTTGGTCGCAGATCGGGTCGATCACCTCGGGTTCCCACTGCGCGAGTGCGCTCTGCTTGAAGGCTTTGCTCACCAAGCTGCGATGGTCGTGATGCTGTTTGCCGTGCATGCCGAGGATCGTCGGCCCGAAGACCAGTCCGATCGTCTGGTTGTACATCTCCGAGCCGAACACCGTGTCCTCGCGGAAGGCGGCGAAGACGCTCTCGAAGTCGAACAACGTCCAGTTTTCAGGGTTTTTGAGCTCCGCTGGCATCAGGTCGCTCTCCATGAGCGTGCCGCGCCACACCGGCGCGGTCTTGCGCATGTACGCGAAGTAGGCGTAGGGATCGCTCGCCAGGTCCGGGGCGCTCGACTTACCGTGCGGATCGGTGCTGATCGTCACCTGTGCCTCCCGGGCAGCAGCATCTAGCGGCTGTGTCGCCCTATCTTTACTATTTTAGGTATTCTAGGTCAAGGAAACTGAGGGGACGTGATGCAGCGCCGACCGGTGTGTGCGATCGAGGACCTGCCTCCGGGAAGCATGAAGCTGGTGCAGGCAGGCAAGTTCGGCGTGGGCGTCTACAACATCGACGGCTCGCTGTACGCGATCGCGAACTACTGCTCGCACGAAGGCGCGCCGCTGTGCGCGGGATATGTCGGAGGCACCAACGAATTCGCGCCTGACATGCCCGGTCAGCTGCGGCACGTGCGTGTCGGCCGGGTCGCGCGATGCCCCTGGCATCAGTGGGAGTTCGACATCACCACCGGGGTCAACCTGGCGGATCCCCGCAAGCGCGTCCGCACTTACGAGGTCGACGTCACCGACGGGCAGGTGTACCTCACGGCATGAGCCCCGTCATCGACACAGGAGTCCAACCGCATTTCCGCTACAACGCGGAGATCCGGCGGTACCTGGCACCCTCGCACAAGCTGCGGTCCATACCCGACGTCGAGCAGCAGTGGTACCAGGCCCCTGGCGGGGATTACCGCCAGGATCTATACGGCGATGGCTACCCGGGCTCCGACCCCGACACCGTGGCGACGCACCTGTTCACCGAGGGCGACGCGTCATACGCGATCCTCAATCCGTTGACGCGCGGCAACATCGCGGACTACCTGCTCAACAGTCGGATCTGTGCGGCGGTGAACGACTGGCTGCTGGATCGCTGGCTCGAACCCGACACCACGGGCAGGTTCCTCGGCACCATCCGCGTCAATCCCGAGGACGTCAGGGGCGCCGTCGCCGAGATCGAGCGGCTGGCAGGCCATCCGAAGATGGTGCAGGTCGGCATCCCGCTGCAGTCGCGGGAGCCCTACGGCAAGCCGATGTTCGAGCCGATCTGGGAAGCGGCGGCCGCCCACCGCCTACCGGTTGCGGTCCACATCAATGGCGGCAACGGTGTTGATCATGCGCCGACGTTCGCGGGCCACGCGTATACCTATCCCGGATATGCGGCGTTCATGCCACTGAACTCGTTCGTGCACCTGGCCACGCTGATCATCGAGGGCATGTTTGGCAGGCATTCTGACCTTCGGTTCGTGTTCGCCGACGGCGGCTACGACATCCTCACCCCACTGATGTGGCGGCTGGACACCTTCTGGATGTCCATGCGCGACCAAACCCCTTGGGTCGACCGCTATCCCAGTGAATACCTCCGCGACCACGTGCGCTTCTGCTCGTCGGCGTTGGATGGGCCGACCGACGAGAGTCACGCCGAGCGATGGCTGAATTTCACCGACAAGGCGGACCTGTTGATGTACGGGTCGAGCTACCCGCATTGGTCGACGTCCGCACCCGACGATGTGGTGGCCGGGCTCAACGATGTGCAGCGTGAAAAGGTGTTGTGGCGTAACGCAAGTGACCTCTACGGGGTCGGGCTGGAAGTCGAGGGGAGTCTGCGATGACGACTGTAGAACGTGAAGAGAGTGCCGTAGCGCACGACATCGCGGTGACGATCGTCGACACCGATGTGCATCCCTTGCCGGTTTCGGCCGAGGTGCTCAAGTCGTATGCGCCGGCGGAGTGGAAGGACAAGCTCTGGCCGACGGGCAACGCCGTCTCCCCGGTGCCTCACTTCTATGACACGCCGGATTCGTACAAGACGATGTCGCTTCGGGTCGACGCCAGCCCGCCCGGGGGTGGTGTCGCCGGGAGCGACCCCGATTTCGCCGCCAAGCAACTCCTGGTAGACGCCGGCGTGAGCATCGCATTGCTGGAGCCGATGTGCGATGCGCAGCTGCCACACGCTGAGCATGTCCTCAAGGCCACCCACAACGACTGGCTGGCAGACGTATGGCTCGGTGAGAACAACTGGCACGGGCGATGGCGGGGAGCGATCAGTGTCACCGCTCAGGATCCGACCGCCGCCGCCAAAGAGATCGAGCGCTGGGCCGGACACCCGTATATGGCCGAAGTGCTGATGACGCCCCAAACCCGCGGAATACCTTTCGGCAGCCCCCATTTCGACCCACTGTACGAGGCCGCTGCACGCAACAGGCTTCCGGTCGCGACCCACCTGATGGGCCAGACGCCGTTCGAACTGATCCCGATCTACCCGGTCGGCAACCCCGCGCATTGGCACGACTTCTTCGCGTCGTGGCCGCTGCTATATGTGTCGCACCTGATGAGCCTCGTGTTCGACGGCGCATTCGACCGGCACCCCGATTTGCGGGTCGTGTTCGTCGAGGGCGGCTTCACCTGGGCGATGCCGGTGATGTCACGGATGGACCGAATCTGGGAGCACCGCAAGGCCGATCTGCCCCACGTGCGCCGCAAGCCGTCGGACTACGTTCGCGAGCACGTGCGGTTCACCACGCAGCCGCTGGAAGACGTCAACGTCGAGATGTACCGGGAATACCTGGAAATGATGGACCTCGGCGACTGTCTCATGTTCTCCACCGACTACCCGCACTGGAGCTACGACTCCCCAGACTGGGCGATCAGGCGATTCCCGGCCGATCAGCGTGAGCGGATCATGCGAGGCAACGCGACCGCGCTCTACGGGTTGCCGTCGACGGTCAAGGCGCTGCCTGGTGAACAGCCGGCCGCCGGTTGAGCTGTCGGACCTGATCCGGGAATACGACAAGCTGTGGTCGAGCCTGGATTTTGTTGGGCTGGCCGAACTTTGGGAGCGCGACGGGCCGCAGCCGATCTATCTCGGCGACGAGTACGCGTCGCCGCTGGTCGGTAACGACGACCTCGATCGTCATTGGGCCCGCGTCGCGAGCCGGGTAAAGGCGGCGTCCATGTCGACGGCGCTGCACGCGTTCGATGTGGTCGACGACGACGTCGTACGCGCGGTGCTGCTCAGCCGGTGGCGGCTGACCGGTAGAGAGTCGGACTTCGAGCACACGGGCGCGAGTTGGATGACGTGGCTGCTGATGCGCCGCGGCGAGCGATACCGGATCTTTCACCACATGGAGTCACAGGTCTACCTGACCGACTAGGGCTTCGCGGCGCGGCGCTCCACCTCGAGCGGCACCACGGGTTCCCGCGCTGCGGGGCCACGCGTGACGGCGTTAAGCCGAATCTCCGGCAGATCGACGGACGGGTCGACCGTGTCGAGCCACGCAACGGCCTCGGCCACGTCGGTGGCGCGGATCGCATACATCTCGAACGGGACGTCCTGCAGCATCTCGGTCTCGACCGGGCCGGGCGTCACGATGTGGACGTTGATGCCGTCGCGGTCGACCTCCTGCGCCAAGGCAAGGGCGAACGCGTTCATGCCTGCCTTCGACGCCGAGTACGCGGTTCGCGCCCGCATCGGTTCGTGCGCGGCCGATGACGAGATGAATACGAACCGCGAGCCCGCTTTCATCCTCGGCAGAGCGGCCGATGTGACGACGAAACACGAATCCAGGTTCGCCGACATCGTCGCGCGCCACTGTTCGAAAGTCTGCTTGCGCGCGTAGGTTCCGCCGAGAATCCCTGAGGCGTGGACGAGCAGATCGATATCTCCGGCCGCCTGCACAGCTGGCTCGAACCTCTCCGGGTCGGTAGCGTCGGCCACGACATAGCGCGCGCCCATCTCGTCGGCCGCGGCCCGCAAAGGATCCTCGCGCCGCGCGGTGAGGATGACGTCGTAACCGAGTTCGACGAGCTTGCGGCCGCACGCCTTTCCGATGCCGCCGCTACCGCCGGTGATCAACGCCGTTCGCACGCAGCACCTTTCAGCGTTGGCGTCGCGCCAGCGCTTGCGGTGACAACGCCACGATCCGCTGCTCGGGATCGGCAGCGAGGAAGAACGACTGGGTGTCGGCGAGATGGCGCGCCGACAATTTGCGGGCACGCTCGGCATCGCCTGCCTCGATCGCGTCGGCGATCTTGTTGTGAATGGCGAGCGCGATGCGGCGTTTGCTTATCGATGGGTATTCGCCTCTGGCCGCGGTCTCGTCCGCCCACCACTGCAAGTGGCTGCTCCACAGCGTCTCCAGGCTGCCGACCACAGCGATCATCGTGTGGTTGCCGCAGCCACGCACAATCTCGTCGTGGAACTGGCCGCCGATCTCGGTGAATCGGGCGCCGTCCTCGATGTGTTCGGCCCACGACTCGTTGAGTTCCCTGAGCTTGGGAACCAGCGTTTCGCCACGGTCCGGACGCTTCGCCGCGAGCGCCGCGCACATCGGGTCCAGCTCCTGCAGGGCGGTGCCGAGATCGGCCAGCGGCACGGTGTCGCTTTGCAGCAACAGCCCGAGCATGTAGGCCGCGCTGGCCTTTGCGGGCGCATGTACGACGGCGCCGCCGCGGTTGCCGCGGCGCACGGAGACCAGACCCTCGGTCTCGAGGATTCGCAACGCTTCCCGCAACGAGACCAGGCTTACGTTGAACTGCTCGACAAGCACCTCTTGGCGCGGCAGCAGGTCGCCGTCGGACAGTTCGCCGTCGATGATCTGCCGCCGAAGTTCGTCGGCAACGATCTCGGCCGTGCGGCGGGCCGACAGCCTGCGGCGGGCCTCGGGGCCGATTCCCAGAGTTGTCATGTCTTAGCAATATTAACAGCGATAGACCCGCTACCAGGGGTCTACGGGTCGCTATCCGACAAAAGTTACTAAGATGGCAAAGAAACCACCTGGAGGATGCGGTTGAGCGGCGTTTCGCCTACCCCGCTGGTTGATCTGCGCGTCGTCGAGATCAGCGACCGGATCGCAGGCGCGTACTGCGGCAAGCTTCTCGTGGACGCGGGTGCCGACGTCGTTAAGGTCGAGCCGGCCTCCGGAGATCCGTTGCGCCGCTTCACCGCAACTGGTGCAGTACCGCCCGAGGGCGCCGATGCGCCGCTGTTCAGCTACCTCAATTCCGGGAAGCGCAGCGTGACAGCCACTTCCGGGTCTTTGGGGAATCTGCTTGCCTGCGCCGACGTTGTGATCGTCACCCAGCGGGGACTCGACCCGCGGGGGCTGCTCGACGTGTCGCCGCGGTCCGTCGTGGTGACGGTGTCCGACTTCGGCTGGAGCGGTCCCTGGTCGGATCGCCCGGCGACCGAGTTCACGCTGCAGGCTTGGTCGGGTTTGACCGGTTTCCGCGGTGATCCGGCGGGTCCACCGATCTCGATCGGGGGCGAGCTTGGGGAGTACATGGGCGGGGCATGCGCCGCCTATGGAGCGCTGGCACTGCGACGGCGGGTACGCCGCGGCGGCCCCGGCGGACACCTGGACATGTCGATGCTCGAAGCGATCACCTTGATGCAGAGCAGCGAGTGGTTGCATTCGCAGCTGCTGAACGTGCCCCCGATCCGGCGGTCGGTGGAAGTGCCCTCAATCGAGGAGGCCTCCGACGGCTACGTCGGCATCAGCATGGTCACCGGACAACAGTGGCTCGACTTCGCCGCGATGGTGGAGTGCCAGGAACTGACCGAGATCCCGGCCCTTCGTTTCCAGATCGGTCGGTGGGACTACCGGGACTGGATCCGTGAACGCATCGGGCCATGGATGCGCGCGCGCACCGTCGCCGAGATCGTCGAACTCGGCCAGCTGTTCCGGCTGCCCATCGCCCCGCTCGGCAACGGGTCCACGATCCCCGACATGGATCACCTGCGCGAGCGCGGCGTCTATGTCGACAACCCCGCGGGTTTTCGACAGCCGCGTGCACCCTGGCTGATGTCGGCCGCGGCACCGGCGCCCATCCGGCCTACCCCGGCGCTCGGGGAATCGGACGCCGAGTCTCTTTGGCAAGCAAGGGAATCCACTGAAACCGAAGCCAGCGCCGAGCTACCGCTTGCCGGTGTGCGGATCGTCGATCTGACCGCGTTTTGGGCCGGACCGGCAGCGACGCATTCATTGGCTGCATTCGGGGCGGACGTCATCAAGATCGAGTCGATCCAGCGGCCCGACGGTATTCGCTATTCGGGCGGCATGCGCACCGACGTCGACGACTGGTGGGAGTACGGCTGGCTTTTCCACGCCATGAACACCAACAAGCGGTCGGTGACATTGGATCTGGAGTCCGAGGACGGCGTCAGGCTGCTCAAGCAGTTGGTCAGCGAGGCGGACGCGGTGATCGAGAACTTCTCGCCACGGGTGATGGACCAATTCGGGCTGGGCGCCGACGCATTGCTCGACCTCAAGCCCGACCTGGTGGTGGTGCGGATGCCTGCCTTCGGATTGACGGGGCCGTGGCGTGATCGCGTCGGCTTCGCGCCGACCATGGAGCAGATCGCAGGACTGGCGTGGGTGACCGGCCTGCCCGAGGGGCCGCCGGTCCCACCGCGGGGCGCCTGCGACCCGCTTGCGGGGGCGCACGCGGCGTTCGCGTCGCTGGCGGCACTGGAGTTCGCCGACCGCACCGGCCGCGGTCAACTCGTCGAAGTGCCGATGATCGAGACCGTGCTGAACGTGACCGCAACG
>JAVRPX010000276.1:0-9502 GCA_032161985.1 Mycobacterium sp. | reverse complement strand
CGAATCCCGGTCAACATCGGCAGCGTGTCATCGCGGCCCGCGGCGACAGCGACCTGGCCGATGGCCTCGGCGAACAACTCCGACGAAATCACACCCGTGTCTTCGGGCAGCGCAGGCAGCGTCGGATAGTCCTCCACCGCCATGGTCGGCAGCGAGAATCGTGCGCTGCCGCAGGTCAATGACACCCGAGTACCTTCGACGGCGACGTCGACCGGTTTTGCGGGCAACGCCCTGGTGATGTCGGACAACAGCCGACCGGACACCAAAACGCTTCCAGGAGAAGCTATTTCGGCGGCAACCTGTACCTCGGCCGACACTTCGTAGTCGAACCCCGAAATCTTCAACCCGTCTTCAGACCCGGTGAGCAGCACGCCGGCAAGGACCGGCACTGTCGGCCTTGTCGGCAAATTCCTGGCAACCCAGGCCACGGCGTCGGCGAAGTCCTCGCGCACTAACCGGAACTTCAAATCGGTGAGACCAACGGTTGTCGTCGCCACGTCCATAGCGTCCCTTCGATCCACACCACAATAAGGTCTAACCAGCGGCTTTTCGGTGTCTCACTACGCGTCTCGCCGATGCGTACCAACGACCGTAACGGCTGTCGATGAACCACCGTAGAGCTTTCCGCCCCAACTTGAAAGCTAATCGATCGGGGTGACAACGAGCGTCGCAAAGTGGGTCTGTGCCGCGGGGATCGATGTGTCCCCAGGGACTTACTTTTAGGAAGAAACTCTGGAGATATACAAGCAACAGTAATAGGGCCTGTGGACATTGGGGATAAACCCGTGTCGGCCCAGCGTGATCAGTGTGTCGGGTTGTTAGCGGATTGTGGACAATTGCGCACTGCGGTCGGGTGCGTTGTGGACTCGGACGCAGTTGTGCAGGAAGCGGCCGGTCATCGGAAGCTTGGCCGCGAGTTGTCCACACCGGCATCCACACCGAATCGGTGTGACAAGTGATACCGACGGTGCGGAAGTTTCTCGAAAGAATTTTTGCGCGTACCCGTCGAGTGCGCGGTTGTTGGCGCCGTTACTCGACGTTTGGGTACAAGAAGCGTGCAGTCGAATCGACGCTCAGCGCTTGGAGCGCTGGCGGATTCGGGTGGTGAGTTCCTTGACGTGATCGAACACCTCGCGGCGTTCGGCCATCTCGCCGCGGATCTTCTTCTCGGCGTACATCACCGTGGTGTGATCGCGGCCGAACGTCTGGCCGATCTTGGGTAGTGACAGATCGGTGAGTTCGCGGCACAGATACATCGCGATTTGGCGGGACTGAGCCAACGCCCGGGTCTTTCCAGGCCCGCGCAGCTCCTCGATAGTGGTCTCGAAGTACTCGGCCGTGGCGGCCATGATCGCGGCCGCGCTGATTTGCATGGTGCCGGCGTCGGCGATCAGGTCGCGCAGCACGATCTCGGCGAGCGCCTTGTCGATCGGTGTCTTGTTCAGCGATGCAAACGCGGTGACGCGGATCAGCGCGCCCTCGAGTTCGCGGATGTTGCGCTCGATACTGCTGGCGATGAGCTCGAGTACGTCGCCGGGCACGTCGAGCCGGTCCATCTGTGCTTTCTTGCGCAGAATCGCGATGCGGGTCTCGAGTTCGGGTGGTTGGACATCGGTGATCAGTCCCCACTCGAATCGGGTGCGCAGCCGATCCTCGAGCGTCGCCAGCTGCTTGGGCGGCCGATCGGAGGAGATGACGATCTGCTTGTTCGCGTTGTGCAGCGTATTGAAGGTATGGAAGAACTCCTCCTGGATGCCTTCCTTGCCCTCGATGAACTGGATGTCGTCGACCAACAGCACATCGATGTCGCGATAGCTGCGTTTGAACGATGCTTTGCGGTCGTCGCGCAGGGAGTTGATGAAGTCGTTGGTGAACTCTTCGGTGGAGACATACTTGACGCGCATGCCGGGAAAGAGCCGTTGCGCGTAGTTGCCTGCAGCGTGCAAGAGGTGTGTCTTGCCAAGTCCGGATTCGCCCCAAATGAACAGAGGGTTGTAGGCCCGCGCGGGTGCCTCAGCAATCGCGAGTGTCGCGGCGTGAGCGAACCTGTTCGAGGCGCCGATGACGAACGTGTCGAAGGTGTACCGGCGGTTCAGATTGACCGCGGTCTGCTCGCCGGCGGCGGTGTTTGACGATCGGTTGGAGAAGTAGGTCGGCCAGCTTTCCTCGGCACTGGCGAGAGCCTCGGAGTCTTCGTCGACTTCGTCGGGCTCTGCGCTGGCCGGTGTCCCCACGAACCCGTTGAGGCCATCTTCGGGATTCTCGGTGGCCGGGCCGGCGATCCGGACACCCAGCTCGACGCGCTGGCCGAGCTGACGGCTGAGCGCGGTGATGATCGGCTCGCGCAGGTGGCGTTCGATCTCGTTTTGTACAAAGGGCGTCGGCACCGACAGCAGGGCAAACCCTTCGGTGATGACAAGCGGCTGAACGAGCTTCAACCAGGCTCTTTGCTGAGGAGTGAGGACGGTGACGGTGTAATCCCCGTTGAGGGCTTCGCCGGTGTCGCCGTCGCCGTTGAGTTCGGCAACGACGTTGTTCCAGATGGCGACGAACGGGGGGTCGGGGTCAGCAGTCAATGACGAGTACCCCCTCGTGGCCGGTCAAGAGACGACCAAAGGAACGATGACGAACTGTCCACATAGTTATCCACAGGTTGTGGAGACAGGACAGCCGCCGTCGCTCTGTTGTCTATTGGCGGGGACGTCGCAGGCCGGGGCTCATCACAGTGGTAGCGCACGCTGTGGGCTCGCGACTTTGCGGGCATCCTCGCTCTGTTGTCTGTCGCCATTCCGTTATCGAAACGGCATTGGCAGAAGCTAACAGTTTTCTGCGCGGGTGCCAACCGTTCTGCAACATTGTTCGCAGCTTTGATCGCGGGTCCTGAAACTGCGTGACGGCTGTGGTGGTTGTGAACCGGTTGGCCACTGGCAGGGGCCCTTGTGGCGAGGTTTGACCCAGCGAATTCTCGTCAGTACCCTCGAACAGTCGCCCGAACGTGGCGATACGGCTGCGACCCAGGATTTTCTGGAGACCGCGCCGGTTAGCAAGCAAGACGGACGAGCTTACCAACGGCAATCGCGTCCCCACGGCATGAGGATTCATCGCGTGGGTTGCGGATGCCACACGCAACGAGGAGTGAACAGCCGTGGCCAAGGGCAAGCGGACCTTTCAGCCCAACAATCGCCGTCGGGCGCGGGTGCATGGGTTCCGGCTGCGGATGCGCACCCGGGCAGGCCGAGCGATCGTGTCGAACCGGCGCGGCAAGGGTCGCCGCAAGCTCACTGCGTGATTCGACGCGGGATTTAGCCCGGTGCTTCCGGCGCGGTACCGGATGACGCGGTCCACGGAATTCGGTGCCACGGTCAGTCAAGGGGTGCGGGCGGTGCAGCCCGATCTCGTGGTGCACACGTTGCGGTCTTCTGATGACGGCGCCGACGGACCCCGCATCGGTCTGGTGGTCTCGAAATCCGTTGGCAGCGCTGTACAACGGCACCGGGTGGCCCGTCGACTGCGCCATGCGGCGCGGACGATGATCGACGAACTGGACGCCGAGGACCGGGTGGTGATCCGGGCGCTGCCGAGCAGCAGGCATGCCATCTCGGCGCGACTCGAGCAGGAACTGCGGACGGCGCTGCGCCGGACCCGGCCGCGAAGCGGGGTATCACGCTGATGTCAGTAGGTTCGACGGCTCAGATAGGACGGAACGGCTCGGCCGTTGTCCGCGGCGCGATCTTCCTCATCGAGCTGTACCGCCACACCGTGTCGCCGATGCGAATGGCGACATGCCGCTTCAGTCCGACGTGTAGCCAGTACGCCGTCGAGGCGCTCACCGAGTACGGCTTGATCCGGGGTGGCTGGCTGGCGGTTGTGCGGCTGCTGAAGTGCGGACCCTGGCATCAGGGAGGATGGGACCCGATACCCGAGCGCTGCCGCGCTGCGCACGTACACGGCAGCGAGGACGCACAGGCCGCCGACGATCTCTGGGATACCCCAGCGTTGCGAGGAAAGAGCAAAACGCGTGTTTGATTGGTTCAGCCTCGACGTCATCTACTGGCCGGTGTCGGCGATCATGTGGGTCTGGTACAAGGCGTTCGCCTTCGTCCTCGGCCCGTCGAACTTCTTCGCGTGGATGCTCGCGGTGATGTTCTTGGTCTTCACGCTGCGCGCGATTCTGTACAAGCCGTTCGTCCGGCAGATCCGGACCACACGGCAGATGCAGGAACTGCAGCCACAGATCAAGGCCCTGCAGAAGAAGTACGGCAAGGACCGCCAGCGGATGGCGCTGGAGATGCAGAAGCTACAGCGCGAACACGGGTTCAACCCGTTGATGGGCTGCCTTCCGGTGCTTGCGCAGCTGCCGGTGTTCCTCGGGCTCTATCACGTGTTGCGGTCGTTCAACCGAACGGTGGTCGGCGGGTTCGGCGGCAGCTTCGGGCCGCACCTGTCCGTCGAGCAGAACCGGGCGACGGGCAACTACATCTTCAGCCCGGAAGACGTCGGCCACTTCCTGGACGCGAACTTGTTTGGCGCGCCGCTGGGTGCGTCGATGACTCAGTCGAGCGGCCTCGACGCGTTCACGGAATTCAGCCGCGGGGCCGTGGTCGGCGTTGGCCTGCCGGTGATGATCATGGCCGGCATCGCGACGTACTTGAACAGCCGCGCATCGATCGCACGGCAGAGCCCCGAGGCAGCAGCCAACCCGCAGACCGCGATCATGAACCGGCTGATGCTGTACGTGTTCCCGTTCGGTGTGGTCGTCGGCGGCATCTTCCTGCCGTTGGCGATCATCTTCTACTGGTTCGCGAACAACATCTGGACGTTCGGCCAGCAGCACTACGTGTTCGGTCACATCGAGAAAGAGGAAGAGGCGAAGAAGCTCGAGGCGCAGGAGCGACGGGCGGCGAACGCTCCACCACCCGGCGCCAAACCGAAGCGGGCGCGCAAAGCGCCGGCCGCCGCGACCGATGAGGTGTCAGACGCGGAACCGACGGGAACCGAGTTGGGGACCGACGGGAACGCAGCCGATTCCAGTGCGAGTAAGCCGAGTGCGGGCAATACGACGGGCAACCCGGCACCGCGCCCAGGAGCGACTCCGCGCCCGGGTGCGCGGCCCAAGAAGCGGAAACGTTGACCGGAGCGGTATCCGGTGGATGAGGGAGAGACAAGACATGACGGACGCTGAAACGACCGAACGCACCGACGAGTTGGTGGAGGACGAGAACGGCGAGAACGGGACCGCCGACGCGCCTGCGACCACCGGCGAGGATCTGGAGGAGCGGTTGGTGGCCGAGGGCGAGATCGCCGGCGACTATCTCGAAGAGCTGTTGGACCTGTTGGACTTCGACGGCGACATCGATCTGGACGTCGAGGGCGACCGCGCGGTGGTGAGCATCGACGGCGGCGACGAGCTGACCAAGTTGGTGGGCCGCAAGGGCGAGGTGCTCGACGCGCTCCAGGAGTTGACCCGGCTGGCGGTGCACCAAAAGACCGGTGAGCGCAGCCGGCTGATGCTGGACATCGCCGGCTGGCGCCGGCGCCGCCGTGACGAGTTGGCCGCGCTGGCCGACAAGGTGGCCCACCGGGTGCTGGACACTGGGGAGCGAGAAGAGCTAGCGCCGATGACGCCGTTCGAGCGGAAGATCGTGCATGACGCGGTGGCGGCCGTCGACGGCGTGCACAGTGAGAGCGAGGGCGTGGAGCCGTCGCGACGCGTCGTCGTTCTGCTCGACTGAGGACAGAGTTACACAGATGTAGTTCGGGCCCGCGAGATCCGGAGGATGTTTCACGTGAAACATGTGGAGGTGTCCGCGGCGCCACGAGCCGCCGAGGCCCTCTTCGGATCCCGGGTGGATCGCGCCCAGCGGTACGCGGGAATCCTGGCCGGCGCCGGTGTGGAACGCGGGCTTCTCGGACCCCGCGAAGTGGACCGGTTGTGGGACCGCCACATATTGAACAGTGCCGCAGTCGAGGAACTGCTGGATCCCGATGGGCGGATTGCCGACATCGGTAGTGGAGCGGGCCTGCCCGGGATACCGTTGGCGTTGGCCCGGCCGGACCTTCGGCTGACGCTCATCGAACCACTCCTTCGGCGTAGTGAGTTCCTGCGCGAGGTGGTCGACGATCTCGGTCTCGAGATCACGATCGTCCGGGGACGGGCCGAAGATCGGTCCGTGCGACAGCAAGTGGGGGAGATGGACGCGGTTGTCTCCAGGGCGGTGGCGTCGCTGGACAAGCTGACCAAATGGAGCGTGCCGCTACTGCGTCCCGGTGGACGGATGGTGGCGATGAAGGGCGAGCGCGCCGAGGAAGAGATCCGGGAGCACCGGCGTGTGATGGCAGCGGCCGGTGCAGTCGATGTAAGGGTGATGAGATGTGGCGCGGACTACTTGGAACCACCCGCGACCGCGGTCGTGGCGCGGCGCGAACCACCGGTTCGGGTAGCCAACCGGCCGCCACGAACGGGCAGGAGACGAGGATGAGTTCGGTCCCGGAGGGCGCACCGACGCCCGGCGGAGCGCCGCGCGACGCAACGCAACGCCCGGATGTTTCACGTGAAACATGGACCTCGACTCCTCCGGAATCGCGGGCCGACGAAACCGAACTCGACACCCCGATAGGAGCCGAGGCGGAGCGCGCGGTGCGGCTGCTGCACGCGGCCCAGGGGCATCTACCCCGCCCCGCGCACCAACGGGTCTTCACGATCGCCAATCAAAAGGGCGGCGTCGGCAAGACGACGACCGCCGTCAACGTGGCCGCCGCGCTGGCGCTACAAGGACTGCGCACCCTGGTGATCGACCTCGATCCGCAGGGCAATGCGAGCACCGCGCTGGGCATCGAGCACCGCCCGGGCACACCGTCGTCATACGAGGTGCTGATCGGCGAGATCCCCCTGCAGGACGCAATACTGCGGAGCCCGCACAGCGAGCGACTGTTCTGTGTGCCTGCGACCATCGACCTCGCAGGCGCCGAGATCGAATTGGTCAGCATGGTGGCGCGCGAAGGCCGGCTGCGCTCCGCGCTCGCCGAACTCAAGAACCACGACTTCGACTACGTCTTCATCGACTGCCCGCCGTCGCTGGGGCTACTGACCATCAACGCCCTCGTCGCCGCGCCCGAAGTCTTGATCCCGATCCAGTGCGAGTACTACGCCCTCGAGGGGGTGGGGCAGCTGCTGCGGAACATCGAGATGGTCAAGTCACACCTCAATCCCGAGCTGAACGTGTCCACCGTCATCCTGACGATGTATGACGGCCGCACCAAGTTGGCCGACCAGGTGGCCGCCGACGTGCGGGCGCATTTCGGCGACAAGGTGCTGCAGACCGTCATACCCCGCAGCGTCAAGGTGTCCGAGGCACCGGGTTACGGCATGACGATCCTCGATTACGACCCCGGCTCGCGGGGGGCGCTGAGCTATCTCGACGCGAGCCGCGAGCTCGCCGTACGAGGCGGATCCGAGCAGGGACAGCACCGATGAGCGCTTGCGCGAAGAGGAGACAACACCGATGAGCGCTTGCGCGAAGAGGAGACAGAGATGACCCAGCCGACACGCAAGAGGAGCGGCCTCGGCCGGGGGCTGGCGTCGCTGATTCCCACGGGCCCGGCCGACGGCGAGGCGGTGGTACCCGGTCACCGGATGGGCGACGCGGCGGCCGACGTCGTCCTCGGTGGGGCTCCGGTGCAGGACGCCACCGACGTCGGCGCCGTCTATCGCGAGATCGACCCGTCGGCGATCGACCCCAATCCGCGACAGCCTCGCCAGGTCTTCGACGAGGAGGCGCTCGCCGAGCTCGTTCACTCCATCCGCGAGTTCGGCCTCATGCAGCCGATCGTCGTGCGCGCGGCACCGGCTGCAGCTCCCGGCGCGCCGCCGCGATATCAGCTCGTCATGGGGGAGAGGCGCTGGCGCGCGGCCCAGCAGGCCGGACTGGCGACCATCCCCGCGATCGTGCGGGAAACCGCCGATGACAGCATGCTGCGCGACGCCCTGCTGGAGAACATCCACCGTGCCCAGCTGAACCCGTTGGAAGAGGCAGCGGCGTATCAGCAGCTGCTCGACGAGTTCGGGGTCACCCACGACGAACTCGCAGCCCGGATAGGCCGGTCGCGCCCGCTGATCACCAACATGATCCGGTTACTGCGGCTGCCGATCGCGGTGCAGCGGCGGGTGGCCGCAGGAGTGCTGTCGGCCGGGCACGCCCGCGCTCTGCTTGCCCTCGAAGGAACCCCGGAGCAGCAGGAGGAACTGGCGGCACGCATCGTCGCCGAGGGCCTTTCGGTGCGCGCCACCGAAGAGGCGGTCACGCTTGCGAACCGCGAGGACACCGCGTCGCCGTCCGCGCCGCGCCGCAAGCCGATTCACATGCCGGGTCTGCAGGACGTTGCTGAACGGCTGTCGACGGCATTCGACACCCGGGTCACGGTCAGTCTTGGCAAACGTAAGGGCAAGATCGTGGTCGAGTTCGGATCGGTCGACGACCTACAACGGATAGTCGACCTAATGAGTTCGTCAAAGGCTTGACCTACGACACGGCGTAATTACGTCACTGTGACACAAACCCCTGAAGCAGCACGCCCTGACGGCGTTCACAAAGGAAAATCCATGTGTAGCAACGGGATTCGATCCGAGCGCCGCGGCCGATGAACGAAGCCGGCGAATGCGGGCAGTCGGCGGCGCAGCCTTCTATCCTGGAGTGGCCGCCGTGCATTTCAGCACCGCGTAGAACTCGGGGAGTTTAGTGGCAGCGCGAATCACGCCCCTGCGGCTCGAAGCATTCGAGCAGCTGCCCAAGCACGCACGCCGATGCGTGTACTGGGAGGTGGATCCGTCGACCTTGCGTGCCGACGATCACCTGAGCGACCCCGAATTCGAGAAGGAAGCGTGGCTGTCCATGGTCATGCTCGAGTGGGGTTCGTGCGGTCAGATGGCGGTGCACTGCCGCGACGACGAGCCGACAGCCGGCGACATCGACGACCCCGCGATGCCGTCGGGTGGGGGGGACCGTCCATGCCTGGGGTACGCGTTCTACGCGCCCCCGGGTGCGGTGCCGCGTGCTCGTCGGTTCCCCACCGGGCCGGTGAGCGCCGACGCCGTCCTGCTCACGTCACTTGGCGTCGAATCCGGCCGGGATGCCGAGGCGTTGTCCCGGCACCTGCTTGCAGCGGTGGTCGGAGATCTGGTCCGCCGCGGCGTGCGGGCGCTCGAAGCGTTCGGGCATACCGCCGAGGTGACCGAACTGGCCGACCCGCAACTGGTGTCGCCCGATTTGCGCCCCATCGTCGAGGTGCTCGGCGACTGCTCGGTAGACCAGTGCATGCTGGACGCCGACCTGTTGCAGGACGCCGGTTTCGTCGTCGCCACGCACCACCGGTACTTCCCGCGGCTGCGGCTCGAACTCGAGCAGGGATTGGGCTGGAAGGCCGATGTCGAGGCGGCGTTGGAGAGGCTGCTGGAATCCGCGCAGCTGCAACAGCCGGTCGGTGCGGGTGCGGGTCCCTGTATCTA
>JAVRPX010000275.1:0-2507 GCA_032161985.1 Mycobacterium sp. | reverse complement strand
GGCGCCGCCGTCGCTGCGGCGCTCGAGAAGGACGGGTACACCGTCGCGGGACTCGACATCAACGCTGCCGCACCGTATGTCGTCGACATGTCCGATGCGGGCGCGGTTCACAAGATCGTCGCGCGGGTCGTCGACGAGCTCGGGCCCATAGACGCGGTGGTGTCCGCGGCCGGTCACTACGAGATGACCCCGATATCGGACATCACAAGGGAGCAGTTGCACCGAATGCTGCGGGTGCACCTCGGCGGCCTGCGCAACGTCTCCCGCAGCGTGCTGCCCTCAATGCTCCATCGGGGCACGGGCTCGATCATCGCGATCACGTCGGAGCTGGCGATCGGTGGCGGTGACGGCGACGCCCATTACGCGGCCGCCAAGGGCGCGGTCATCGGTTTGGTCCGCAGCCTCGCCGCCGAGGTCGCCGGCCGTGGTGTCCGCGTCAATGCGATCGCACCCGGGCCTACCGACACCCCCCTGCTACCGGCCGACTCACCATGGCGTGCACCGGAATACCTGGCAACGATTCCCAACCGCCGGCTCACCCGGCCCGACGAGATCGCCGAGGTCGTCAGGTTCCTCCTCAACGACGAAACCGACTTCTGTGTCGGTGAGGTCCTTTCCCCCAATGGCGGGGCGGTGATCTGACCGATGCCCCTCCCACAGCAAGGACGCATAGCGCTGGTCACCGGCGCCACCCAAGGGATCGGCGCGGCCATCGCGCAGAGACTGGCGCATGAAGGCGCCACCGTCGGTGTCAACGGCCTCACCCACGACGAGCGGATGCGCACCGTTGTCTCGGATACCGCGGGATTCCCTGCAGTCGGCGATATTTCGGATCCCGATGTGGTCGGGAAGCTGGTCGACGACATCGAGACGACGCACGGGCCGATCGACGTCCTGGTGTGCAACGCCGCCTATATGACCATGGCGCCGTTCCTCGACGACGACGAGGAGGACTGGTGGAAGGTCATCGACACGAACCTCGCGGGGACGTTCTATTTGATCCAGGCGGTGCTCGCCGGGATGCGGCGGGCGGGCGGCGGCAATATCGTCATCATCGCCTCCGAGTGGGGCGTGATCGGCTGGCCGGAGGCCACAGCGTATTCGGCGTCCAAAGCGGGACTCATCGCGCTGACGAAGACGCTGGGTCGCGAGCTGGCGCCGGAGAACATCACCGTCAACGCCGTTGCACCGGGGGTTACCGACACCCCACAACTACAGGTGGACGCCGATAATGCGAAAGTGAGCTTGGCCGACATGCATGAGGAATACAGCCGCGACATACCGATCGGCCGCATCGGTAGGGTCGATGAAATAGCGTCGGCCGTAGCACTTTTGGCCCGCAAGGATGTTGGCGCGTTCGTCGGGCAGACCATCCAGGTCAACGGCGGAACGACGCGGTGCCGGGCATGAGCGAGCAGCCGGTCGGGCCCGTCGACGGTCGGGTCGTGCCACGGTATGCGGGGCTGACCACATTCGCACGGCTGCCCCGCATCGAGGACGTCGAGGGCTGCGACGTCGCGGTCGTTGGTATTCCGTTCGACACCGGCGTCAGCTATCGGCCCGGGGCGCGATTCGGGCCTGCACACATCCGGCAGTGCTCGCGAGTGCTGCGGCCGTACAACCCGGAGCTCGAGGTGTCCCCTTTCGACAGCCAGCAGGTGGTCGACGCCGGCGACATCATCTGCACTCCCTACGACATCGCCGCCGCGGTGCGCCAGATCGAAGAGCAGGCGTCGGCGTTGATCGATAGCGGCGCAAAGCTCGTCAGCCTCGGCGGCGACCACACCATCGCCTACCCTCTGTTGCGCGCGCATCACCGCCGCTACGGACCGGTGGCGTTGGTGCACTTCGACGCTCACCTCGACACGTGGGACACGTACTTCGACGCGCCGTTGACCCATGGCACACCGTTTCGCCGGGCCGCAGAGGAGGGCCTGTTCGTCGCCGGACACAGCGCGCACGTCGGCATTCGTGGGGCGCTCTACTCGCCCGACGATCTCGACAACGACGCCGAACTGGGGTTCACCGTCGTGCATTGTTCGGCCTTCGAGTCGCGCACGGTCGCCGACGTGGTCGAGCAGTTGCGGTCCACGATCGGCGACCATCCGCTCTACGTTTCTATCGACATCGACGTCCTCGACCCCGCCCACGCTCCTGCCACGGGTACACCCGAGATCGGCGGCCTCTCGAGCCGCGAACTCCTCGGTCTGGTACGCGGTTTCGAGGGCCTTAACCTGGTCGGGGCTGACATCGTCGAGGTCGCGCCTGCCTACGACCACGCCGAGATCACCGGTATCGCCGCGGCGTTTCTCGCTTATGAGTTCGTGTCCCTACTGGCACAGAAGGCCAGCCTGTGAGCGTCGCGGCAGCCCCGATCCCATGGCCCAACGGCGCGCGCGCCGCAGCGTCGTTCAGCTTCGATGTCGACGCCGAGTCCGCGATGCTCGGGGTCTCCACCAAGCACGCCAGCCGGATGTCGGCGATCAGTCACCAGGCGTACGGACCTC
>JAVRPX010000274.1:0-9988 GCA_032161985.1 Mycobacterium sp. | reverse complement strand
GCGCTGCTCATCGACGCCGATCCGTGGGGTGGGGGCATCGACCTGGTCCTGGGCAGCGAGGGCGAGACCGGCCTGCGCTGGCCCGATCTCGCGATGCAAGGCGGTCGGCTCAGCTATCCAGCGTTGCGCGAAGCGTTGCCGCAACGACGTGGCGTCAGCGTGCTGTCGGGGAGTCGCACCGGCAGCGACATCGACGCCGCGCCGCTGGGCGCGGTGATCGACGCAGGCAGCCGCGGCGGCGCGACGGTGATCTGCGACCTGCCACGGCGATCGACCAGCGCGGTGGAGACGGTGCTCGACACGGCCGACCTCGTCGTCGTGATGGCTCCTGCCGACGTTCGGTCGTGCGCCGCTGCCGCGGCGATCGTGCCGTGGGTGTCGGCGGTCAATCCCAATGCCGGCGTGGTCGTGCGCGGCCCGTCGCCGGGTGGCCTGAGGTCGGCCGACGTCGCCAAGATCGTCGGACTGCCGCTGCTGGCCGCGATGCGGGCGCAGCCGGGTGTGGCCGATGCCCTCGAGCGCGGTGGATTGCGACTGCGGCATCGATCACCGCTCGCGACCGCGGCGCGCCGCGTCCTGGCGGTGCTGCATCAGCACCAGGCGGCCGCCTCATGAGCGCCTCACTGATCGACCGGGTTCGCGAGCGGCTGGCCGTCGAGTCGGGCCCGTTGCGGCCCAACGTGGTGGCCGCCGCGATCCGGGCGGAATCCGGCGGCGTGCTCGGCGACACTGAGGTGCTGAGCAGTTTGCGGGTGCTGCAGACCGAACTGACCGGGGCAGGCATTTTGGAGCCGCTGTTGTGCGCTGACGGCATCACCGACGTGCTCGTCACCGCGCCCGACGCGGTGTGGATCGACGATGGAAACGGCTTGCGCCGCAGCTCAATTCGATTCACCGACGACGGCGCGGTGCGCAGACTGGCGCAGCGACTTGCACTGTCGGTCGGACGGCGCCTCGACGAGGCACAACCGTGGGTCGACGGCCAGTTGACGGGCCTGGGCACGGGCCAGTTCAGCGTCCGGCTGCACGCGGTGCTGCCGCCGATCGCCGCGGGCGGCACCTGCCTGTCGCTCCGCGTGCTGCGGCCTGCCACGCAGGATCTGGCGGCGCTGACGCATTCGGGCACCATCGCGCCGCAAGCAGCCGCGCTGCTCGACGACATCATCGGCGCGCGGCTGGCCGTCCTCATTTCCGGCGGGACGGGCGCAGGCAAGACGACGCTCTTGTCCGCGATCTTGGGCGCCGTTGCCGCCGACGAACGCATCGTCTGCGTGGAGGACGCGGCCGAACTCGCGCCGGCGCATCCGCATCTGGTCAAGCTCGTCGCGCGTTGCGCCAACGTCGAAGGCGTCGGCGAAGTGACCGTTCGGGATCTGGTGAGGCAGGCGCTGCGGATGCGGCCGGACCGGATCGTGGTCGGCGAGGTGCGCGGTGCCGAGGTCGTCGATCTGCTGGCCGCACTCAACACCGGACACGACGGCGGCGCCGGGACGGTACACGCCAACAACCCCGCCGAGGTACCGGCTCGCCTCGAGGCACTTGCCGCGCTCGGCGGGCTCGACCGCGCAGCGTTGCACAGCCAACTGGCCCCGGCGGTGCAGGTGGTGGTGCACGTGTGCCGCACCCGAAACGGCACGCGTCGGCTGAGCGAGATCGGGGTGCTCCTGCCCGGCGACGACGGCCGTGTCCGGGTGGCCACCGCGTGGCACGTCGACACCGGATTCGGCTGCGGTCAGGAGCATTTGACAACGTTGCTGCGCAACCGGGTTCGGCCATGAGTGGCGCGGCGGTAGCGCTGGCGGTGGCGCTTGTGCTGATCCCGTCAGAGTCCCACCGCAGGCTCGGAACACTCGGCCTTCTCGCGCCCGCACGCCGCCAGTTCCCGGTGCTGCCGTGCGCGGCCGTCGTCGCGCTGGCGCTGGCGGTCGTGCTTCCGGTCAGCGTCGTCGCGGCCTGCTCGCTCGTCGGTGTCACGCTGTGGATACGCCGGAGGCGACGGGTTCGGCTGGAACGCCGCGCCGCCGAATCCGAGGCATTGCAAGGCGCGTTGGATGTTCTCGTCGGCGAACTGCGAGTGGGCGCCCATCCAGTTGCCGCGTTCAGCGTCGCTGCCACCGAGGTCGATGGCGTAGTGGCGGCATCACTTCGTGCAGTCGCCGCGCGTGCACGGCTGGGAGCCGACGTGGCCGCCGGCCTGCGCAGCGTGGCCCGGAGTTCGTCGCTGTCCGCGCACTGGGAGCGGCTCGCGGTGTGCTGGCAACTCGCCCAGGACCACGGCCTGGCGATCGCGACGCTGATGCAGACCGCACAGCTTGACATCGTTGAGCGCGGACGCTTTTCGGCCAAGGTCGACGCGGGGATGACCGGCGCGCGCACCACTGCCGCGGTGCTGGCCGGGTTGCCGCTACTTGGCGTCGGCCTCGGACAGTTGATCGGGGCCGATCCAGTGACCTTCCTGCTGTCGGGCGGAGCGGGCGGCTGGCTGCTGGTCATCGGCGTCGCGTTGGCCTGCAGTGGGCTGCTGTGGTCGGATCACATCACCGCGCAGGTGTTGACATGAGCTGGGCTGCTTTACTTTTGGCGACCGCGCTGCTGATCGGCGCTGACTCCCGGGCGCAGGTCCGGGCCGGGTTGACCGATGTGCGGCCGCGGCGTCGGCCGATGCCGCCCGCTGCATGTGATCCGTTGGCGGCAGCGTCGAGCTTCGATGTGCTTGCGGCATGCCTGCGCGCAGGGATGGCGGTGTCGACGGCCGCGTCGGCGACCGCGCCGTCTGCTCCTGCGGTGCTGGCGCGCCTGCTCAACCGCGCAGCCGACCTGTTGGCG
Source organism: Mycobacterium sp. (assembly GCA_032161985.1). Taxonomy (GTDB): domain Bacteria; phylum Actinomycetota; class Actinomycetes; order Mycobacteriales; family Mycobacteriaceae; genus Mycobacterium. Next base: position 7,162 of record JAVRPX010000274.1, on the reverse strand, counting down.
TTGGGCGCTGAACCGGCGACGGCGTGGACGCGACCGGACGGCCCGGCGGGCAAGCATGCCGAAGCACTGTTGCGGCTGGCTCGGCGGTCGGCATCGTCGGGGGCGGCTCTGGCGCAAGGAGTTGCGGAGCTGGCCGACCAATCACGGCACGAGGCGGCCGATGCTGCGAGCGCCGCCGCTGAGCGGGCCTCGGTGTTGATCGCTGGGCCGCTGGGCCTGTGCTACCTGCCGGCGTTCGTGTGCGTGGGCATCGTTCCCGTGGTAGCCGGGTTGGCCGGTGACGTACTGGGGTCAGGAATTCTGTGACGGCCAACTGGAGATGAGGGGAAATCATGGTGGTAGGAAGCAAGTTTCGGTCGCTGTGGGCGCGGCTGACGTTGCTGGTGGTCGACGACGACGGCATGTCGACGGTCGAGTATGCGATCGGAACCATCGCCGCGGCCGCGTTCGGGGCCATCTTGTACACGGTGATCACGGGCGATTCGGTCGTCAGCGCGTTGACCAACATCATCAACCGGGCGTTGAACACCAACGTCTAGGGGATGAGTGCGGCGGTGTCACTGTCGAGGCGGCGTTCGCGGTCGCTGCCCTGGTCGTCGTCCTCATCTTGTGTCTGTCAGGGCTCACCGCGGTGTCGATGCAGGTGCGGTGCATCGACGCCGCGCGTGAGGCTGCTCGACTTGCGGCGCGTGGCGATGATGCCTCGGCTCGCGATGCCGCAGAAGGCATCGCGCCCGACGGGGCGGCCGTGCAGCTACGGAGCGATGGCGAGTTGGTCGTCGCCAGGGTCACCGCGAAGTCGCCGCTGTTGCCGGGCGTCACCATCGCAGCGGAGGCGGTCGCCGCGACCGAACCTGGTCCGCGCTGAGCGCGGCTCTGCGAGCCTGTTTGCCGTCGCGATGATGGCGGTTTTGCTGGCGATCACCATCGGTGGTTCCTACGTCGGGTCCGCGGTCATCGCCCGCCACCGAGCGCAGGCGGCCGCCGACCTGTCCTCGCTGGCCGCTGCAACCCACCTCGCCGACGGCACAGGCCCCGCCTGCTCATGGGCATCTGTGTTGGCACACGCCATGCGCACGACTGTCACCCAGTGCGTGGTCGATGATCTCGATGTGGTCGTCACCGTCGAGACAAGCGTGTCCCTCGGAAGGATCGCGGCGGGACCGGCGCGCGCCACGGCCCGTGCGGGCCCTATGCCGGTTCGGACACGCACCGCTGCCACGTGATCGGACCGACGATGCCGTCGATTTCGATGCCCTGGTCACCCTGGAACTCCCGCACCGCCTGTTCGGTGAGCGGGCCGAAGTCGCCGTCGACGGCGATCGGGTCGGCCTGACGCAGGTTCATCCGGACCTGTACGCCCTTGACGGCCTCACCGGTGCTACCCCGCCGGACCGTGATGAAGAGCCGAGACCAGGTGACCGGTCCGACGATTCCGTCGACAGCGATGCCCTGGTTTCCCTGGAACTGGCGCACCGCCTGTTCGGTGACCGCACCGAAGACGCCGTCAACTTCCAGGCCGAACCCCCTGGCCCGCAACAGATGCTGCAGGATCTCGACGAAGGGACTCTCGTCGCCGCGGCTCAGTTCGATGATCTCGAGCTGCTGTGCGGGCTCGTCCCCGAGCGGGTTGAGCAGGTCGGCACGCCCCTCGAATGCGAACAGCAACAGGTCCACCATCCGGAAGGTGAGCGGGTCGGGTCCGAGATCCGGGCGCCAGTTGGGTTCTCGCACAATGGAGTGCGTGCTGCCTTCCATCGCGCGATGGAAGACCTCGGCCACGATACGGCCCCCCACGCCGGTGAGCCGACCACCGTTGAGCTCGGCTTCGCGCAGGTTATATGGCCAGAGTGGGGTGTTGCTGGAAAGTTCATCGCGCAGATCCGAAGCCAGTCCGGTGAAGTCGACACCCCCGTCGCCCGTCACGATCTCGTCCTCGGTCAGCACGGTGACGCCAGCCAGTGCCGCCATCTGCTGACCGCTGGCGAGCTTGACCATGTTGCCGCGCGTGAGGTTACGGAACGCGAGGTTGGCCTGTATTGGCGGAACTTGGGCATCGGGTGGCCCGAACGAACCCGCAGGCAGGGTGGCCAGCGGATCGGTGAGCCGGGTGTCGATATTGCGCGCGTGATTGAACTTGCCCACCGGTACCACCAGGTCGGGACGCCCGGCCTCGGCGAAGTCGTACAGCCGGCGGAAGTCGGCAATCCAGTTGGACGGCAAGGGATTGTCGCCGCTAAGGAAACCACTGGTGCCCGAGAATCCGAACAGCAACGACAGGAAGCCGCCGCCATTGTCAAAGAACCGATTCCAGTTGTAGGTGTCGCGAACCATGCTGTGGCCCAGCCGAAATGCCGCAACCGAGAACTCGATCGGCATGGTGGGCGCGTCACCGGGCGCCGGCGACTTCTCGAAGAGAGTGCGGCCGTTGGTGAAAACGTCCTCGACGATGCCCGGATCGACGATTCTCGGAAGGTAGTCGGTCTTCAACATCCACTGGTAGTGCTTGACGACACGCTCCCGTGCCGTATCGAACGTCGAAGCGGGTCCGGCGGTAGTGTCGATCACCCGGTTGTGGAACCTGATGAACGCGAGGTGAGTCTGGGCCACCACCAGGTTCTCGTCGTTGCGGGGGTCGGGTATCAGCGCGGTGGGCTGCTGCGGGTCTCGCGGCAGATCATGGCCGTCGAACGCGGGCAGAAAGTCCTCGAGTGCGGCGGTGCGCCCCATCTTCAGATGTAATCCGTCGGTGTAGAACTGCGGGTCGTCTGCTGGGCCCCGGCCGTAAAGCGAATCGAGATCGAGCGCAGGCGACCGGGCCTGGATGAGTTCGTCTACGGTCACGTCCGACCCGAGCACGGCCTGTGTCTTGTCCATCGTCAGGTCGTGGTCGATGAACTGACCCAGATAGGTGAATCCGGCCGGGATCTCCCCGTCGCGGTCTTGTGCCACCGCTGTAATCGTCTCGGACATCGCCGCGACGAGTTCCGTGCTCGCTGGTGAACCCTGCGGCCCGATCCGCGAAAAGCGGAACTGCCTGAGTTCGGCCGCTTCCGATAGCTGCGGCGCCGGCACCGCCGCGTCGGACCGTGCCTTCTTCTTGGCGGCCGATTCCGATGTCAGGACTCCCTCGCCGACAATAAAGAAGCTGTCCCTGCCATGTCGCACCATGATTCCCCCTGTCTCGTGTGCGTGAGGCAAGTAAAACCCCGCTCTGGAGGGATGTCGTGAGTACACCACTACTTGCATTCGGGAATTCCGACGTAGTGCGGGCGGCGAAGGGCTACGCGTGTTTGCTCGGCGGGGACAAGGTAGCTAGGACTTGGGTTTCTTGTCCTTGCGGATGTTCGCTTTTCGTTTTGGTGCTTGGGCGTCGTCGACGTCGTCGATGTCGTCGAGCCCGGCGGCGGCGATCTGCTCATCGGTGGGGATGCGCAGCGTCGCCATCCCTGCGTGGACGTCCTCTTCGAGCTGAACGCGGTTGACCGTGACATGGACCGGTGTCCATCCACCGCCGTTGGCCTTCATGCGCAGCACGCCCGATGCCGTGCCAGAAGCGAATTCCGCTGCCATCCTTGCCATCTGGCGCCGGTCGGCGGGGTGTACCGCGTGGTCTCCTGCCATGCTTGCGCGCCAGTCGAAGAACGGCGCCGGATCGTCCAGCCACTTCAACAGCGTCCAGTTCTTGAGGTCGACCAGGCACCGATAAACGTCGGGTTGCGCCAATCCGGCGAGGATCCGCTGCGCCAGGTAGTCCTGGGGCTCGGTCGGGTCCTCCGGCACGCTGCGCCAGTTCATCGCTCGGCAGATCAGTCGTTCACTGCCGTCGTCCTCACTCTCCTGCAGCACACGGGAGACAAAGCCGATGGTGATCGGTTCGCCATTGAAATCCGTTATGTCCCAGGTACTGCAGAACTTCGTGCCGAGCTCGGGTTTGATCGCCATCGACAACACTTTGGCTTCACTCGGATTGAGATCGCGGCGCGGCAGATCGTCGGCGAACGCCCTGCCATGGGTGGGCGCCTTCTCGGGATCCCATCCGCTGTTCCACAGCGACTCCGGGGTGTCGGTGGCGGTCCCGTTCGTCAGGTCCCAGATCAGCGGTCCGGGTATTGGGCGGTCGGGGGGATCGAGTTCCGGGGGACCGATCCACACATGCACGCCGTGGATGCGCCCATCGGACATCTGAACCATTTCAGTACGAATTACGCGGTCATGCTTTGGCGTGATGCTGCTCAGGCCGACTCCGGCGCGCACGGTCTCGCCAATGGCCGTCTGGATCGCCATGAGGTGAGGGTTTCGCCTCAAGAATGCGCTGATTGGAACCAGGTTCTTGGTTCGAGGACCTTGTGCGACTACGACGGGCTCGCTGCCGAGAACTTCCACGAGCAGCCAGTCGTGGTTCATAGCGGCATTTTACAGTCGCGCTAACAGCTTCCTGGAATCCGAACCCGTCTACGGAATCCGTAGACCTGCGCTGCTGGCCGGGCTCTGAGTCGGTTCGGTAACGCATCCCTAAGTTGCAGTAACCCCTCCGACAAGGTACTTTCCGTCTGCGCCCGACTTTCGGGCTTGGGAACGGATCGCGTTGTCCGACTGTTCGCCGCACCTGTCTGTGCTCAGCGTGCCGATTTCAGCACCGCCTCGGCCGCGGATCCAGGGGGCGACCGTCGAGGGGTCGGTCGCCCCTGCGGGCGGATCACGGCGCGTTGGGTGCGAGCGCGCCGAGCACCAGACGCAGCACCCGCAACGCACCCTCCTTGTCCAGCGGATCGTTGCCGCTGCCACATTTCGGCGATTGCACGCACGACGGACAGCCGAGGGGGCATTCGCAAGCCTCGATGGCCGCTGCCGTCGCTCCCCACCACGTCTCGATCTTCCGGAAGCCGCGGTCGGCGAAGCCGGCCCCTCCCGGGTACCCGTCATAGACGAAAATCGTCGGCAATCCCTGCACCGGACCCACGGCCGTCGACACTCCGCCGATGTCGCCGCGGTCGCAGCTGGCGACCAACGGCAGCAGACCGATCGCCGCGTGTTCTGCGGCGTGTAGCGCTCCCGGCACGCGCAGCAAATCAATTCCGTTGTGCTGCAAAGCCTCCGGCGTGATCGTGCACATCACCGCCGCGGTGTCCAGCGTGCGGGTCGGCATGTCGAGTTCGACGAAGTCGATCACTTCACCGTCGAGCCGGCGCCGCAGATAGCCGATAACCGTATTGGTCACCGCCACCGGTACGAGCCCAACGGTGACGGGCCCGTACGTCGTTCGCTCACCCTGGCCGGTCACCGCGATGTCGGTGAGCTCGCGCGCGAACGTCGTATAACCAGGGTCGTCGGCGTGCACAAACGCGATGCCGTCCTCGAAATCCAGCGAGTCTACGACATAACTCTCACCCTGATGCAAATACACCGCGCCGGGATGAACCGACGCCGGCGCCTGGCCCACACCCGCGCTGCCCAGCAGCCGGCCGGTGTCGGCCTCCAGGATCGCGATCTGGCCACCCGAGGAGCCGCGAATGTCCACCGCCGGATGCGGATCGACACCTGGGGTCGGAAAGTAGCCGGTGGACCGTCGGCGCAGCAGCCCGTCGTCGACGAGCGTCTCCGCCACCGCCTCGGCGTTCCACATCCGCACCTCCGTGTCGGTCAACGGAAGTTCAGTTGCCGCGCAAAGCAGCTGCGGCCCAAGGACATACGGGTTGCCAGGATCGATCACCACGCGTTCGATCGGCCTGTCTAGCAGCGCAGCCGGATGGTGCACGAGGTAGGTGTCCAGCGGGTCGTCACGGGCGATCAGCACGATCAGCGCGCTCTGCCCGCGACGGCCCGAACGGCCCGCCTGCTGCCAGAACGACGTGACGGTGCCGGGAAAGCCGGCCAACACGACCGCATCCAGTCCCGCGATGTCCACGCCCAACTCCAGTGCGTTGGTGGTCGCCATGCCCCGCAATTCGCCTTCGGCCAGAGCGCGTTCCAGTGCCCGGCGGTCCTCGGCCAGATAGCCCGCGCGATAGGACGCCACGCGCTCGGCCAGCTCCGGAGCGATGTCTTCCAGTCGTGCTCGCGCACCCAGCGCGGTCAACTCGGCGCCGCGGCGCGACCGCACGAAGGTCAGCGTTCTCGCGCCCTCTGCGATGAGATCGGCCATTACCCGCGCTGCCTCGGCGCCGGCCGAACGCCGCACCGGTGCGCCGTTTTCACCGACGATGTCCTCGCGCAGTGCCGGCTCCCACAGCGCCACGGTGCGCGCGCCCTGTGGCGAGCCGTCCTCGGTGACCTCCGCCACCGTCTGCCCGATGAGCTCAGAGGCGGTGGCCGCGGGCTGCGCCGTGGTCGCACTGGCGAAGATGACCGTCGGAGCCGACCCGTACCGGGTACACAACCGCAAGAGGCGGCGCAGGATCATTGCCACGTTCGAGCCGAAAACTCCACGGTAGTAATGGCATTCGTCGACAACAACGAACTGCAGGTTGCGCAGGAACACCGCCCAGCGGGCGTGGTTGCGCAGCAGCGACAGGTGAATCATGTCGGGATTGGAGAAGATCCAGCGCGATCGCTCGCGCGCGAAGCGCCGTACCTCGCCGGGGCTGTCGCCGTCGTACGAACTGGGTGCGACGTCGCCGAGCCCTTGCACGGCCTCGGTCAGCGCGATCGCCGCCCGCAGTTGGTCGTGGCCGAGTGCCTTCGTGGGCGACAAGTACAGGGCCCGGGCGCGCGAATTTGCTTTCAGGGCCGTCAATATCGGCAGTTGGTAGGCCAGCGACTTACCCGACGCGGTGCCGGTACTGAGCACCACGTGCCTGCCGTCGTGCGCGAGATTGGCGGCAGCGAGTTGATGCGACCACATCGCCTCGATGCCGCGATCATGGAACGCCCGCACCGCATCTGGATCCGCCCACTGCGGCCACTGTTGAAGTCGTCCCTGTCGCGGTGAGAGATCCGCGACATGGCGCAACGGGTGTTCCTTGGGGTCGGTGCCTTCCAGCGCGCAGGCCAGCAGCTCGCGGCCGAAATCCGACCCCGAATCTGACACCGCACGCCCTCCTGAAGCCCTCGTATACGAATTGTTCACCACTGGATCGCGCCGACACTGTCGCAGCAGCCCTGAACATGATTGACTTACGGCGGTCGCAGCTTCTGTGTTCGTGTACTAACACTCGCAGGA
>JAVRPX010000273.1:0-2589 GCA_032161985.1 Mycobacterium sp. | reverse complement strand
GAGACCGGCTACTCGTCGCACCTCGGCAGGCGACTCGTCGCCGTCAGTTATCCGGTCGAGCAGGGCATCAAGAAGGTGCGGTACTGGGCGGCGAGAACAGTCGGCGGCGAGTTCATTCCGAACGCCGAAGTCGACGAGCTCAAGTGGCTGCCCGTTGCCGACGCGATGAAGCAGCTGGCGTACCCGCAGGATCGAAAGGTGTTGCGCCGCTTCACCAGAAAGCCCGTAGATACTCGGACGGTGTTGATTGTGCGGCACGGGACCGCGGGCAGCAAGTCTCGGTACAAGGGCGACGACCGTATGCGGCCATTGGACAAACGCGGCCGCGCACAGGCCGAGTCGCTTGTCGGAGTACTGCTCGCGTTCGGCGCCGACACGCTGTACGCGGCAGACCGATTGCGCTGCCATCAGACCCTCGAACCGCTGGCCGAAGAACTAGGCACCTGCATTCACAACGAACCGCTGCTGACCGAGGAGGAGTACCCCGAGAACCGCAAGGCCGCCCGGCACCGCGTCCTCGAAATCGCCGCTTCCGGAGGTACGCCCGTGATCTGCACGCAGGGCAAGGTGATTCCCGATCTGATCGCGTGGTGGTGCGAGCGGGACGGGGTGCGCCCGGACAAGTCGCGCAACCGCAAGGGCAGCACGTGGGTGATGTCGTTGGCCGACGGGCGCTTGGTCGCCGCCGACCACATCGGCAGCCCGCTGGCCATCAAGAAGTAGCCTCTGACGGACGGCCACCGCGGCCGCACTGGAGAGGATCTGGATGACTGCCGAACCCAAATTGCCGCCCGTCCGCATAGCCCGGGTAATGGACTCGGTTCGCCGCCGATTGCGCCGTCTCGATCAGAAGTTGGTGCCCGCGCCAATCGCGGTTCTAGACATGATGACCGGGGCGTTCTTCACGCGGGCCATCTACACAGCGGCGAAGTTCGGCATTGCCGACGTGCTGAGTGACGGGCCCCTGACGGCCGAAGCCATCGCGAAACAGGTCGGCGCCAACCCGGACGCGCTGCGCCGGATGCTGCGGACGCTGGCCAGCCGAGGAATATTCGCCCAACAGGCCGACGGACGTTTCGCGTTGACGCCGCTGGCCGATGCCTTACGTTCCGACGCGCCGACCTCAGTTCGGGGTGTTGTGCTGTTCTGGGGCGACCAGCGGCATTGGGAACATTGGGGGCAGCTGCCCCACACGGTGCAGACCGGGCAGCCAGCTGTCGACTCGCTGCGCGGCAAGCCAATGTTCGACTTCCTGCTTGACGATCCCGAATTCGCGGCGATCTTCAACGACGGGATGACCAGCGTGTCAGACATGGAGATCCCTCCCCTGCTCGCCGCATACGACTTCACCGGCGTGGGCACCATCGTCGATGTCGGCGGCGGCCACGGTCGCCTGCTGGCTGCCATATTGCAGAAATGGCCGCAGGCGCACGGGATACTGTTCGACGCCGAATCCGTTGTTGAGGGAGCCCCCGCGGTCCTCGACGCTGCGGGCGTCGCAGATCGCTGCACCGCTGTCGGGGGCTCGTTCTTTGAGTCGGTGCCATCCGGCGGGGATGCCTATGTGCTCAAGCACATCGTGCACGACTGGGACGACTCCACTGCGCTGGCGATCCTGCGCAATGTCCGCGCCGCGATGTCTCGTGACGCAAAGCTGTTGGTCATCGAGAGTGTCGTGCCCGACGACAATCGTGAACACGTGTCGAAAATGATCGACCTGGAAATGCTCGTGGTCGCCACGGGCAGAGAGCGCACGTCCGCCGAGTACGCGGAATTGTTGCGTACCGCCGGCTTCCGCTTCACTCGCGTGATCCCGACCGTCGGTCCGACGTCGATCGTGGAGTCCGTAGCGGCCTAGCCGATCTCACGACACACAGGAACGCCGCGGGTCGCAGTGACCCACGGCGTGCCCGATGTCGGACCTACCGACGGCCGCGCTTGGCCGGAGCCTTGCGCGCGGTCTTCTTGGCGGCGGTCTTCTTGGCGGCGGCCTTGCGAGCCGGCGCCTTCTTGACGGCCTTCTTGGCTGCGGCGCGCTTCACCGTCTTCTTGGCTGCGGCGCGCTTCACCGTCTTCTTGGCGGCGACCGTCTTCGCTGCCTTCTTGCCAGCGGCCTTCCGGACCGCCTTCTTCGCGGCCGTCTTCCTAACGGCCTTGCGGGCGCCGCCCGCGGTCACGCCACGTTTCACTGCTGGTCCTTCCGCCGGGAGGCGCTGTGCCCCAGAAACAACCGCTTTGAATTGTGCGCCGGGACGAAATGCCGGCACGGATGTTGGCTTTACTTTCACCGTCTCGCCGGTGCGCGGATTACGCGCAACGCGGGCAGCACGACGGCGCTGTTCGAAAACGCCGAAGCCGGTAATGGTGACGCTGTCACCCTTGTGAACCGCACGCACGATGGTGTCGACTACGTTCTCCACCGCCGCGGTTGCTTGCCGACGATCCGAGCCCAATTTCTCCGTGAGTACGTCGATGAGCTCCGCTTTGTTCATGCAAAACCTCCGAAACCAGTGGTCCTCTTTGGACCGACTAGAGGACACGGTAAACCCATTGCCCACTGATTTCCAAGAGCCACGCGCAATTTCAGGC
>JAVRPX010000272.1:0-4875 GCA_032161985.1 Mycobacterium sp. | reverse complement strand
CAGGAGGCGTTCACCGAGTTGGCCAGGGTGACAGCACACTCGGGGCGCATCGTCGTCGGCGTCGCCGACCCCGAGACGCTGGCGAAGTTACCGTTCACTGGCCACGGCTTCCGCCTTCGCCCCATACCCGAGGTCATCAACACGCTGCAAAGTGCGGGTTTCACGGTGCAACACCGTCGGGTCAATGCCGCAGACGGGGCGCCCCACCTGTTGATCGGCACGCCGGCACCGACCCAGGCTTAACACACGAGCGTCTCGTTTCTCCACGAACGAGACGTCCTTACCGCAGACCATGGCCGGTCACAATCCGCGCTAGGCTGCGAACCGCACCAATCGAAACCACTCTCATTCGTCGTGGACCCGTTTACGGGGTCCGGTCAGGTTCGCCCGGCGTCAGTCCCCGGCGGGGGAGTGGCACGACCGGCCAGCCCGCGGCGAAGGCGGGTGCGTGTTGACATCGGGTACTTCGTCATCTGTCACGAAGTGCGGGCCGGTGTCGCGGCACTTGCACAACGTGATCTGCAGCGGTTCGCGATCCATGACGTCGCGCGCACTGACGTCGTTGATCATCGTGCAGCCGAAGATGTATTCGTGGGCACGCTGGGCGGGTACCCGATAGGCGGGCTTGCTGATGATGATGCACAGCTCGGCTTCGTCCTTCGCCTATTCGGCCAACACGCGGTACACAGTCGCCCGGCTTACATCAAGCGTCGCGGCGCGATTGTGCTGGCCGGTTCCCCGCACGAATTGATTTGCTCCGGGGCTACCGGCTAGTGGCGGAGGCGGGATACGATCGCTCAATTACCGATCGCGTTGGTAGGCGATGAGGTGGCATGAGAAGGACCGCTAAGTTATCGAACAGGCTCGACGACCACGGGCTCCGAGAGGGCTATCTGCTCCTTGCCGACATCTCGGGCTACACAGCGTTCCTTACCGGCACCGAGCTCGAGCACGCGCATGAGATCATTTGCGAACTGACCACGCTCATCCGCGAGCGGCTCGAGCCGCCTATGCGGTTTGTGAAGCTCGAAGGCGACGCCGTCTTCTGCTACGCGGAAACCGGAACGTTCCGGGAGGGCGAGCGGCTCGTCGAGCTGATCGAGGCGTGCTACTGCGAATTTGCCAATCGCGTGGTCGACATGACGCGCGCGACGACGTGCCGCTGCGGCGCCTGCGCTGCCATCGGCTCGCTTGGGTTGAAGTTCATCACGCATTACGGCACCTATGTGGTCGAGCGCGGCGATAGGGGCGAGGACCTTGCGGGACCGGACGTAATCCTGGCACACCGGCTGCTGAAGAACACGATCAGCAGCGGTGACGGACCGCAGGCATACGCATTCTTCACAGAGACCTGTCAGCAGCATCTGCCTCCGTCGTTCGACCTGCCCGCGCATATCGAGATGTACGAGCCGTTCGGCGAAACGAGAGGCGGCGTGCACGATCTTGATCCGGTGCTGAGCACGATGCGGGAGGAGCGCCGCTTGTACGTTGGCGCCGAGGATGCGGACTTCGAGACCACGATCGATGTGCCGGTGTCACCGCCGGTGGCCTGGCAATACGTCGTCGACCCTATCGAGCGGCAGCGCTGGGCCTGTCGGTTCGGCAAGGACCCCGACCAAGAGGAGCGCAACGCGCAGGGGCGCCTCGGCGCGGGCGCGACATCGCATTGCAGCCACGGGCCTGGGCCTGTTATGTCATTCCGCGAGTTCATCGACTGGCATCCGTTCGCCTACTTCACGTCTAGCACGAGAATGACGGCCGCCCACGTTCCTCGATCTGTCATCGAGACCGTAGAGTTCGTGCCCTTGGGCGGTGACGGCACTCGGATCATCGTTCGCTATCGGGCGACGAATCGGTCCCACATCTCGTTGCTCGCGGCCCGAGCTACACATCCGCTCATGGCTACGTTCTGGCGACGAAGGGGCGGCGACCTGATCAGAATCGCCAAGGAAGATGCCACGACGCTCGAGCTCGGCGGCAGATCTGATCCACAGCACGCGAAGAGCGAACGCCTTACAACTTAACGCTGATCAGGCGGGGACGAGTCCTGCTCTACTCATCTATTGCGATTCTGGTCGGCGGAGGAGCGATTGATTCATCTGATGCAATATGCGGCGTGGATAACGATGGCGGTATCAAGTTGTGTCGAATTGTCTGTTAGCTGGGTGTTCTGCTGTGTTATCGGGTGGGATGTTTCAGGGCTGGGTAGGTGGCCATCGGCACTGCGGCGCGGGCGGCGTGGATGTTCATGACCTGGGTTGAGTAGCCGAGGAGGTCGGCTAGGGAGGCGGGGTCGATCTGTTTGGTGAGGTCGTGTAGTGCTGCGTTTCAGGCAGCTTGGATGTCGATTCCGAGGCTGCGTAGCCGGGGCATTAGTGATTGTTCGGAGATGTGTTGTCCGGCGCGGGTTCCGGGGAATAGCCATTCACGGCGGGGCAGTATCACAAGCAGACGTATTCGCATCACATGCGAAAAACCAACTTACAACTTGACATAATGTGGCTTATCGGCACAAAAAGGGAGCGAGTTGCATTAGATGAGAGTGCTCGCACCCCTTGACGATTGGGCGATCTGAGCACGTCACAGCGCTGATTTGGGGTTCCTCCAGCCCCAACGGGCTGCTCGCATCGGTTGTGCATGCGCCGAGGTTGCCGTGCAGTTCAATCACTTAATGAATGATTCGGGTGTTAAGTGAAATTTGCGGATGCCCCACCCCAGTCGGCCGGCCCTGTAGCCGGCGAGCGATCACCCACCGCCCCTCTCCCCGTGCCACCAGCAATACGTCACTGTGACGAATTACCCTGCGGCGCAGGGCCTTTGATGCGACGCGTTGAGTTGATGGTCGGCGCGCCGAATCGCTATCCTCGCCGAGACACTGGGCTATAGCCCGCAGACGTTAGAGGCCCATGCCCGAGCATCCGGATCAACCTACGCGCGATACATCGCAACGAGGCTCGACTGACATGTCTGTGTTGATGCACTCACGGTGGCGGTGGGTGCCGAGGTGTTCTCATGGCGGAAGTATGGGGCCCACGTGCGACGTCGGAGTCGGAACTAGCGGCTGGTTCTCATTTCCGCCGCAGGAAAACATTCATCGACCTGTCGGCAACGGCAAGATCCGGGCAGAGCATCAGCACCACGTCAGTAGCGATCGAGATCGATCAACCGCTGGTCGCTGATCCCGAAGTGATGCGCGATCTCGTGGAGCACGACGTGCCTGACCTCGCGGCGTAGACGATCGGTGTCGCCGGCAGCGAGTCTCGTGATCGGCCCGCCGAAGATGCTGATTTTGTCGGGAAGCACTCCGCTGTACGTGCTGCTCCTTTGCGGCAGCGGTACGCCGCGGTACAGGCCGAGCAGCGGCAGCCCGTCGGGAGGCTCGTCCTCGACGACGATCTCGACGTTGCTCATCGCCGCACGAAGATCGGCCGGCAGAGAGCTCAGCGCGTCGTCAATCGCCTCTTCGAACGGATCATTGAGACCCGGCCCCGAAGGCGCATCCACCTTCGCAATGGTGCCAGAATCGGTGCTGGGATAGCGACGGCTTCTTCGTAGGCGGGTGCATCCCTTTCCCGCGTATTTTCGATGAGCGTGGTCTGGAGGCTTCGCCGATTGTTGGGTGCCAAATCGCACGGCTACGCGCGCTTCGGGTGAGCTGGGCTTTGTCCAGGTGATCCCCTGGCCTCTACTTTCGGCATAGACAACGGCGGGCCGTGCCGGATCAGGCGCTGAGGCCGCTGCCCGATTGCGGGGGGACCTGAACGTTTTCGTGGGGGCTATGTCCCCGTGCGGAAGGGCGACCTTGTCCCGGCGGGTCCGTTCGGTGATCGTCGATTTCAACTACCAGGACGACGCGTGGCCCCTGGCCGTTTGGCACAGTGTGCTTCACCAGCGGAAAGACTCGATATGGGAGGACTCTCAATGCCCAACAAGATGAAGAAACTGTCGAAAAGGCTGAAGAAGCTGGCCAAGAACCCGCAGAAAATGTCGAAGAAGATGAAGAGGGTGCTGGCCTAGACGGCGCCTCTCTGTGCCAAGAGCCCGGCATCTGTTGACGACGGTTGAAAACCAGGCCAGTCGCGACGGTTGAAAAGCAGGCCACCCAATCAGATTGGATGGGTGATCTCCTTGGAAACTGGGCGTTGATCCGGCATCTTCACCGCGGCGAGGGACTGTCGCAGCGGGCCGTTGCACGGCAGCTAGGCGTCGCACGTGACGCCGTGGCCGCGGCACTGGCCGCCGATGGCCTGCCGAAGTATGAGCGGGAACCGGTGGCTTCCGCGATCAATGCGCGTCGAGAATCTCGCGACAGCCACCGAGCGCCTCAACGAGGCCATCGATCGGGCAGAACGCTACCTCGCGCTGGCCGAGCCGACGATCCGGACGATGGACGCGATACTGCCGCAACTCGAAGCGCTTGTCGCGACAGGTAATGACGTCTTCAACACCGTAGCGTCGGTCCCTGGCGTCTCCACGCTGGGTCGGCTCGCCAATCGCGGTGCAGAGGCGGTACCAAGAAATTAGCAGGCGAAACGTCGGACCGCGCCGAACAAGATGTGACGCGCTCCCCCGCAATCGTCCTGCCCTCCAGCGTAATACGTCACAGTGACGTTATTGGCTGGACGGGCGCCAAAGGACAACAAGTGCCGCAGCCCCGCTGCTGGGTGAAGCGTCTGGTCCTCTGATCAATTTTGGCATCACGTACAGCAGCAGTCGCGATTTGATTCGAGAGGCCGTCGACTACTCCGTCGCACTGGCGGCCGAGCGGGGACTGGTGTGCTACGACCCTCAGTACAGCACTCTGCGCTAGGTCACTGAAGGGATGAGTGCCCGATGATCAAGGTTTTCGGATACCTGAAACGCAAGCCCGGCCTG
>JAVRPX010000271.1:0-6398 GCA_032161985.1 Mycobacterium sp. | reverse complement strand
GCCGCGCCGATGCTGGCGCACCTGGCGGTCAACGAGGCTGCCGGGCTGGCGGCCCTTGGCGTGCAACGGCGCGCTAAGCGTCGCGCCGGTCCACCTCCAGCTGATGCGGTTCACTGATCTGATCGTCGATGCCGAAGCTGATGATGCGCTTCGGCGTGAGCCGGATGATCGCGGTGTCCAGCTCGTCACCGGCCGCGCCATGCGATGGTGGGATCTCGGCCTGTTCGGCGGTCCCGCGGATCTCCAGGCAGCGCACCCGCCACGGGTCGCGCGAGGTGATGTCGTCGACGACGAACGCCACCTTGTCGTTGCGCGCGATGTTTCGGAACTTCTGGCTATTCGACATTCGGTATCCGGCGATGTCGATGGTGGCCAACGCCTCGTTGTAGGCGAATCCCACCGGGCTGTTCTGCGGCGTGCCGTCGGGTTGGATGGTGGCCAACCGGCCAAGGTCGGCCTGGCGTAGGAAGTCGAGTTCGTGTGCTTTGAAGGTCATGCCGCCAACGTAGGACCTCAACAACTGTTGATGTCAACCATCAGGGATTGATGGTGTTCTCCCCGATCTGGCGGCCCCACACGTAGTCGATCAGGATCGGTTGGCCGAGTTCGATGTGGTTCGTCAGGGCCGCCGTGGGCGTTCACTCGCGGCAGGTTGTCGGGGTAGACCCACGGGTTAGGGGCACCGAGACTCGCGAGTGGGCCGGCTGATCCCGACAGAGAGTAGCCATTGCCGCCAACGACCGCCGCGACGCGCGGTTGCACCGAAGCGAACTTGTGGAATGTGCAGAAGACCATGCCGCGGTAGTCGTCGAGCAGCTTCGTCGTCGGGATCAGGTCGGCGGCGCCGCGGATCAGATACGGTCCGCCGCGTTCGAAGCTGTCGGCGGCGTCGTTGGCGAAGCCGAGCGCGGCCATCAGCGCGTCGTCGATGTCGGCGCGGCGGTCGTTGAAGGTTCGCGCCGACCGTGTCGCGTTCTCCAGTCCGTCCACAGGTCAGGCGACGCGTCGGCGTAGACGTCGGCCAGGTCGGCCACCCCGCGGGTGTCCCGCCTGATCTGCGGCATCTGCCGATTCAGGTCGTCGAGGATCCGGTTGCCGTTCTCCAGCGATTCACCGAACCGCTCGCCAAGGCCGGTGAGCGCCTCGGCGGTCGCGGTCAGCGTTTGGTTCACCTTGATGGGATCCACCCGCTCGGCGATCGAGGTGACCGTTTCGAACAGGGTGTTGAACTCGGTGGTCACTGCCTACGCGTCGATCACGGCATGCGCCGAAATGCGTTGTGCTGAAGGGCTTTCCGGTGAGCTGAAGGAGATGTAGCGCGGGTTCACATCCAGGGTGAGTTTGGCCTCTGGCGTGCCGTGCTGGTCGACCATGCCGATTCGGGCGACGCGCCCGATCTCCACGCCGTTGAAGGTCACCTTCGACCCCCGTTCGACCACCAGGCCGGCCCGCGGCGACAGAAGTGGCAGCTGAGTCTTGTCGGTGAGGTCGCCGCGGAATTGCAGATAGATGAAGGCCGCGATGACGGTGGCAATCCGCGCCTGCCGTCTTATAGGGCGGCCGGTGGCGGTCTAACAGCACTTTGAGAATCTAAGGTATGGCCGCCCGCCGCAGTGTCGATCCGGGGAAGACCCGCGCCGCCGTGTCGGCCGTCGCCGACTGGTTGCACGACGACCGCCTGACCGAGCCGGGGCGAACGGAGCTGGGCGAGGCGGTGCGGCTGACCGCACGCACCCTGGCGGCAATCGCGCCCGGTGCCAGCGTCGAGGTTCGGGTGCCACCGTTTGTTGCCGTGCAATGCATTTCGGGGCCCGAGCACCGCCGTGGAAATCCGCCCAACGTGGTGGAGACGAATCCGCGCACCTGGCTGTTGCTTGCCACTGGTCTGCTGGACGTCGCCGACGCCGCCGCGAGCGGCGCCCTGCAACTCTCCGGTGCACGTGCCGCGGAGATCGGACAGTGGCTGCCGCTGGTAGCGGTCGACGGCTAGCCCGACGCAAGGTCCGCGTCGTTTCGCGGAATGAGACGTTCGCCACGGTTGTTGGTCAATAGGCGGCGACACCGCCGTCGATTCCGCGATTAACGCCTCATGACCGTAGACTGAACGCGTCACCCACCGCCCCCTTGGAGCAGCCCTATCGTGACCGGCGAGCAGACCGAAAACGAACCAAGAGAAGAGTGCGGCGTATTCGGCGTCTGGGCGCCGGGCGAAGAGGTGGCCAAGCTCACCTACTACGGCCTTTATGCGTTGCAACACCGTGGCCAAGAAGCGGCGGGCATCGCCGTCGCCGACGGTTCGCAGGTGCTCGTGTTCAAGGACCTCGGGTTGGTTAGCCAGGTCTTCGACGAGCCGACCCTGGCCGCGATGGAGGGCCACGTCGCAATCGGCCACTGCCGCTACTCCACCAGCGGCTCCACGACATGGGAGAACGCCCAGCCGGTGTTCCGCAACACCGCCGCAGGCACCGGCGTCGCGCTCGGTCACAACGGCAACCTGGTCAATGGCACCGAGCTGGCCACCCGTGCCCGCGAAGCCGGGCTGATTGGGACGCGTGGCGCGCCGGCCGCCACGACGGATTCGGACATCCTCGGCGCGCTGCTGGCGCACGGTGCCGCCGACGCCACGTTGGAGCAGGCGGCGCTCGAGCTGCTGCCGACGGTCCGAGGTGCGTTCTGCCTGACATTCATGGACGAGAACACCTTGTATGCGGCCCGCGATCCCTACGGGGTGCGGCCGTTGTCGTTGGGACGGCTGGACCGAGGCTGGGTGGTCGCCTCGGAGACGGCCGCCCTCGACATCGTCGGTGCTTCGTTCGTGCGCGACATCGAGCCGGGCGAACTGCTGGCCATCGACGCCGACGGCGTGCGCTCCAGCCGCTTCGCCCCGCCGTCGCCGAAGGGCTGCATCTTCGAATACGTGTACCTGGCCCGGCCGGACAGCACGATTGCCGGCCGATCGGTGCACAAGACCCGCGTCGACATCGGGCGCAGGCTGGCCCAGGAGAAGCCCGTGGAGGCCGACCTGGTGATCGGCGTGCCGGAGTCCGGCATTCCAGCCGCGGTCGGCTACGCCCAGCAGTCCGGCATCCCGTACGGCCAAGGCCTGACGAAGAACGCGTACGTGGGCCGCACCTTCATCCAGCCGTCGCAGACCATCCGTCAACTCGGCATCCGGCTCAAGCTCAACCCACTCAAAGAGGTGATCCGCGGCAAGCGGCTGATCGTCGTCGACGATTCGATCGTGCGCGGCAACACCCAGCGGGCGCTGGTGAGGATGCTGCGCGAGGCGGGGGCCGTCGAGGTGCACGTGCGGATCGCCTCGCCGCCGGTGAAGTGGCCGTGCTTCTACGGCATCGACTTCGCCACCCCGGCCGAGCTGATCGCCAACGCCGTCGAGAACGAGGACGAGATGCTTGAGGCGGTGCGGCACGCTATCGGCGCCGACACGCTGGGCTACATCTCGCAGCAGGGCATGATCGCGGCCACCGAGCAGCCCGCGTCGCGGCTGTGCACGGCGTGCTTCGACGGCAATTACCCGATCGAGCTGCCCGGGGAATCGGCGTTGGGCAAGAACGTCATTGAGCAGATGCTCGCCACGACGGCTCGCACCGGCATCCCGCTGCAAGCCGACAACGACAACGTCTCAGCGCTCCGCCGTCCGTAGTTGGCCTCGCGGACCGGCCCAATCCGGGTCGCTCGGCAGTGGACCGTGCCGCAACGCGAGCGCGACCGCGTCACGGTAACCGGTCAGGCCGTGTGGCGGTGGAGCGATGACCGTGTCGATGTCGTGCTCGGCCATCACCGCATCGCACTCCAGTGATTCGATCAGCGGCCGCGCCAGCCCGGTTGGCATCGGCGTGACGAGGCCGATCCACAAGCTCGCGATCGTGGGTGTGAGCCAAGGCAGCACGACGATCAACCGCCGACGCAAACCTGCCGCCTCGGCGTAAACCTGCAGCGCGTCGCCGTATTCCAGCACGTCCGGGCCGCCGATATCCCAGGTGCGCGACGCCGGTACCGCCGCCGTCGCCGCCTCAGTCAAGTAGTGCAGAACGTCGTCGATCGCGATCGGCTGGATCTTGTTGTGCACCCATTTCGGAGTCGTCATCGCCGGAAGGCGGTCGGTGAGATGCCGGATCATCTCGAACGACGCAGATCCCGATCCGACGACGATGCCGGCCTGAAGCACGATCGTCTCGATGCCCGAGTCCAGCAGGATCTCACCGACAGCGGTCCGCGACCGCAGGTGCGGCGAGAGGTCCGCGCCGCTCGGGTGCAGTCCGCTCAGATACACCAGTCGGCGCACACCTGCGCGACGGGCCGCTGCGACGACGTTGCGCGCCGACTGGGCCTCTTCGGCCACAAAGTCGGCCGAGCTACCCATCGAATGCACGAGGTAGTAGACGACGTCGGCGCCGTCGAACGCAGCGGTCAACGAATCGGCGTCGCCGAGATCACCGCGGACCACCTCGACGTCATCGCGCCACGGGATAGTGGTGAGTTTGTCGGGATTGCGAGCCAGCGCCCGCACGGCTTGGCCGTGGTCGAGCAGTCGGGGCACCAACCGGCCACCGACATAACCGGTCGCGCCCGTGACGACGCAGCGGATCTCCTCAACAGACATCCACGCGGGATGGCCGTTTCAGCCGTTCGGCAAACCGCAACCGGGGTCGGGCACGTCCACCGCCAGCGGTGCGCCCGCCGGCTGGATGTAGTCGATCCACAGCACCAGTGGTCCTGGCCCCAGGTTGCGGCCGATGTGCGCGTGATCAGGACCGCTGTCCTCGGTGACCGCGGATCCGACCGGGGACGCGATGACCGAGCAGTCCGCCATGGTGCGGGCAAGGGTGCCTTCCCTGACGACGCCGAACACGCGTCCGTCGTGATAATGCCAGCCGGTGCTGCCCCCGGGCTGGATGGTGATCTCCCTGGTGATGTAGTCGACCCCGTCGACCGTCGCTTGCGCGATGACGACGGGGTCGGCGTTCTCCGATGGGGTCGCAGACGCGGTCGCGGACAGGACCATCGAAGCCGGCAGCGCAGCAGCCAGATTTCCCATGACGACGAGCGCAAACCAGCGAACTGTTTTCATGTCCGGTCACGTTGTCACACAGTTCGCGATCGTGCGGGGCGATCGGGGGGAAAGTGCCCAGGACCGACTGGTTACCCAGGCGTGGCAACGACGGTAGCCTTGCTATCGATGACGGATCAAGCCGAACAACACGGCATCTCCTATGCATCGGCTGGGGTGGACATCGAAGCCGGTGACCGCGCCGTCGAACTGTTCAAACCGCTGGCCGAAAAGGCCACCCGGCCCGAAGTGCGGGGCGGGATCGGCGGATTCGCGGGGCTGTTCGCGCTGCGCGGCGGCTATCGCGAGCCGCTGCTGGCGTCGTCGACCGACGGCGTTGGCACCAAGCTGGCGGTGGCCCAGGCCATGGATAAGCACGACACCGTCGGCATCGATCTGGTTGCGATGGTCGTCGACGACCTGGTGGTGTGCGGCGCCGAGCCGCTGTTCCTGCAGGACTACATCGCGGTCGGCCGCACGGTGCCGGAACGGGTCAGCGAACTGGTTTCGGGCATCGCCAACGGCTGCGTGATGGCCGGGTGTGCGCTGCTGGGCGGCGAGACCGCCGAACATCCGGGTCTGATGGCGCCCGACCACTACGACATCTCGGCCACCGGCGTCGGCGTGGTGGAGGCCGACGACGTGCTCGGACCGGATCGGGTCAAGCCAGGGGACGTGATCATCGCGATGGCGTCGACGGGCCTGCATTCCAACGGCTACTCGCTGGCGCGCAGGGTGCTGCTGGAGATCGACCGGATGAACCTGGCAGGCCATGTCGAGGAGTTCGGCCGCACGCTGGGCGAAGAGCTTCTCGAGCCCACCCGCATTTACGCCAAGGACTGCCTGGCGCTGGCCGCCGAAACGCAGGTCCGGACCTTCTGCCACGTCACCGGGGGTGGGCTGGCCGCAAATCTGGAGCGGGTCATCCCGCCCGGCCTTGTCGCCGAGATCGACCGCGGGACATGGACGCCCGCACCGGTGTTCGGGATGATCGCGCAGCGCGGCCGCGTCGAGCGGGCCGAGATGGAGAAGACGTTCAACATGGGCGTCGGCATGGTCGCCGTCGTCGCGCCCGAGGACACCGATCGCGCGCTGGCCGTGTTAACCGCGCGGCACCTGCGTTGCTGGACCCTCGGCGCCATCAAGAAGGGCAGCAAGGACAGTCCCCGTGCCAGCCTCGTGGGCCAGCACCCCAGGTTCTAGAAAGAGTCGTCAGGCCGGGGCGGCCTAGCGCCGCCAGTCGTCGTCTGGGACCCACTCGTCGTCGGGTACACCGTCGGTGCCGTTGAGTTCGTCAGAACCGTCTGACCCCGCCAGCTCGCGCTGT
>JAVRPX010000270.1:0-3974 GCA_032161985.1 Mycobacterium sp. | reverse complement strand
AGCTCATCGGGTGCACGGTCGAGGCGGTGGGCGAGCCGGGGCAGGTCGTCGAGCAGGTACTGGGGGGCGAGCCGGATCTTGTGGTCCGCGGTACCGAGAATCTCGGGGACCTGCGGCACCATCGGCCCGAAGTTGATGCCGTTCGGCTGCGCCTTCAGCCTGTCCAGCGTGACGCCGTCGGGGTTCTCGCCGTATCGATCGCCGAACGGCCCGGTACGCAGGGTCAAGTCGAGGATGCGTTCCGGCCCACCCCGGTCGTAGTGCGCACGGATGGTCGCCCCGTCGAGCCCCTTGGTGAACGCCATGTAGTCGAAGAACCCGTCATCGATGGCCGCGACGTCGACGTCCTCTGCAGGCGTGCCGGTGCACAGCCCGGTCAGCCGGATCAGGATCTCCCACTCCTGCGGCCGGTCGGGGTCCTCTGGCACGAACACCGGGGGCGAGTAGTTCGCGATGCTGTTGATCGCGAAGTTGAGGATCAGATCGTCGTGGTGCGGCTGCTCCAGCGGCGACGGCGCAGGCAGGATCACGTCGGCATGCCTGGTGGTTTCGTTGAGCCACAGGTCGACGGAGATCATCGCGTCCAGCGTCGGCAACACCCCGTCGAGTTTGTGGCCGGCAGGCGTCGACAGAACCGGGTTGCCCGCGACCGTGATCAGCGCCTTGATCTGCCCCTCCCCCGGCGTCGCGATCTCCTCGGCCAGGCACGACACCGGCACCTGCCCGAGGACTTCCTTAGCGCCGCGGACGCGGGTGCGGTACCGGCCGAACTCCGGCGCACCGTCCTCCAATCCGGGAATCGGCTGCACGGTCACCGACCACGCCGCGGCGCGGGGGAACATCGACCCGCCCTCGGTGTCGAAATGCCCTGTGAGGATGTTGACCACATCGACCAGCCAGCTGGCCAGGCTGCCAAACTCCTGATTGCACAAGCCAATTCGGCCGTACACCACCGCGCGGTCGGTTCCCGCCAATTCTCGGGCCAAGGTTCGAATGCGGTCGGCCGTGATTCCGGTGACCGCGGCGACGCGCTCCGGCGACCACTCGGCGGCCGCATTTCGCATCCGGTCGACGCCGTCGAGGTAGGGTTCGACGTCGCCGAGCCTGACCAGGTTCTCGGTGAACAGCGTGTTCACGACTGCGAGCAACAGTGCCGCGTCGGTGCCGGGTGTGATCGGCAGCCACTCGTCGGCTCGGGCGGCCGTCGCGGTACGCACCGGATCGATGACAATGACCTTGCCCCGCTTGCGAATTGAGTCGATAATCCCCATCACGTTGGGAGCTGCGAGCAGTGACCCCTGCGATGCCGCGGGGTTGGCGCCCATGACGATCAGCAGGTCGGTGCGCTCGATGTCGGGCACCGGGAAGCTCCACCAGCCGCCGTACATCAGATGCGACGAGAGATTCTTCGGCCACTGGTCGACGGTGCCAGGAGAGTAACTGAGCGGAATTCCCGACATGCCAAGCAGCACACCGGTGTAGCGGCCGAGGGAGAACGAGTGCGCCAGGGGGTTGCCGGTGTAGCACGTGACGGCGCCGATGCCGTACTTCTCGATCACCGGGGCCAACAGCTCGGTGCAGCGGCGGAAGGCGGCTTCCCAGCTGACCTCCTGCCACTGCCCGTCGACCTTGACCATCGGGCGCCGGATGCGGTCGGGATCTTCGTGAACCGCGCCGAGGGTGGCGCCCTTGGGGCAGATGTGGCCGTGGCTCCAGGTGTCGTCGCGGTTGCCGCGGATGCTCGTGACGGCGCCGTCCGCGACGTGAATCTCCAAGCCGCACATGGCCTCACACAGTGGACAGGTGTAGAGGTGCCGCCCGTCCTCGCCGACACCGGCCAACGGTTTGGTGAGCCCGGTCGTCATGGCGGCCTCCTCGAATCCGGCGTGCCCAGATTGTTGTGACACACTGTAACGACTAATCGAGGCGGCGGGAAGGCAATCGTGGAAGCGGTGCGGCGGCATCGGCGACAGGGCTCGCGCCGGGATCCGTCGATCGACACGGCGGTGCTGGCCGCGGCGCGCCGGCTCCTTGTCGAACGTGGCTATGCGGCGACAACCATCGACCTGATCGCCACCACGGCCGGGGTCAGCAGGCCTGCCGTGTACCGCCGCTGGAGTTCGAAGGCGCAGCTGGTGCACGAAGCGCTGTTTCCCGACCTCGGACCCGAGGCGCCGGAGGACGACTTCGTCGCCGAGATCACCCGCCTCTGCCGGGGGGCGCTGCGGATGTACGGTGACAACGCGGTCCGCGAATCAATTCCCGGTCTGCTCAACGATTTACGGTCGGACCGCGGGATGCGCCGGGTGCTCAGCGACCGCCTGGAGGCCACTGCGCGCAGTCAGCTTGCCGAGCGGGTTGGCGACGCGGTCGCCGACGGCGTCGCGCGCCCTGGTGTCAGCGCCGACACCGTCATGGACACCATCGCCGGCGGCGCCTGGTACGCGGTCTGCGTGCGCCGCATCAAAGATGTGGACACCGCAGCCAAGGAGCTGAGCGAGCTGGTGCTACGGGGGGTTCTCGCGTGACGCTCAGCCGTTCAGCAGCATCGCGTACTGGGCGGCAACCTGCTGCTGGGCATCCAACAGCGTGTCCGAGGTGGTTTCGATCGCGTACCGGTCCGCGACGCCCAGACAATAGAAGCTCTTGTCCTCCAGTTGAAGGCAGCGGCTATCGGGCAGGTTCTTGACGGGCTTGGCAGGCTGCGACGTCGGCTGCAACTCGGCATAGAACCCATCCACGATTCGTGCCGCGCTCTCGGAGTCCTTGGTCTGATAGACGTTCGTCTTCGCCATCGCCACCAGATCCGTACCGGTCTCCGAAAACAATGTCGCCGACCGGCTCGGATCGCTTTGGAACTGCAGAGCGCCGCGTTGCTCATAGGTGGTGTTCTGAATGGTCGTCGCTTGCTTGTCCGGCACCGGCAAGGTGCGCGCCAATAAACCGGCCGGGTCCAGCGAGATGTCGGCGAACTCGGACGGATCCGTCGCGCGGAACTGGTCGATGGCCGGGCCCTGCAAGTCAAGGGCTTTGGCGACCAGGCCGAGGGCCGGGTCCATCTCATCGACGGCCTGCGCGAGTTGCATGAACACGTAGGCACCGTGGGCCGTGAAGGCCCGGACCGCACTCCACCGCTTGCCTGTGCCCTCGGTCTGTGTGTAGCTCGCCGCCTGCGCGTCGGGATGACCCGGGATCTGCGCGCGCTGCACGCCCTGCCCCGTCTTGGCTGCGATGTCGCCGAAGTCCGTGGCGGCGGCAGCGGCGGAACCCGGATCGGCGAACCGCAGCACCGCATTCAGAAGAATCTTCTGCCCCTCCGCGGTACGCGCCGACGCGAACCCATTGATGAAGCCATGCTGGCTAGCCGCCGCCGCGAACGGCTCCGGGCCGATATTCGCCAGCGCTTCGGCGCTCTGCAGCACAGTGGCACCGAACCCGAACCAGCCGGTCAGTGTCGAGTCGACTTCCCACGGACCAACGACGTTGTTGGCCATCCGCTGGGCCTCGACCAGCACTCCGCGCAACGGATCGCCCGTAACGCCCAGCGGCTGGCTCGGCTGCGTGGGGTAGGGCCCGACGTCGAGCTTGCTGACGTCGACCGTCGGGGCCTTCGGAGCGCCCGACTCCTTCACCGCAGAACCGTCGACCGCTGTCGTACACGCCGCCGACAGCAGCGCCATCGAAACAAACGCGATAAACACGAGCCGCATTCGCCAAAAGCTACCGTGCCGGACACCAAACACAACACGCGCCCGATGCAGCGTCGAACAGCAATTCAAGGGGTTATGGGGATTGAAGAAATCGAGGCGAGTCACCGCAAATCGGTGACCCGCCTCGTCTCGATTTTGTGGGCGAAGGGGGACTTGAACCCCCACGTCCCGAAGGACACTGGCACCTGAAGCCAGCGCGTCTGCCATTCCGCCACTCGCCCCAACAACCGGGGGAGCCTATCACGCGAGGCACCTCGCTCCCCA
>JAVRPX010000269.1:0-2915 GCA_032161985.1 Mycobacterium sp. | reverse complement strand
CTATGAGTCGCTCACCTGCGCTTTGCCTTGGCCTGTTGCCCCTGTGTACGCTGTCGGATCGGCGGTAAACGTCAGGAGGCGTGCCAGAGCGGCCGAATGGGACTCACTGCTAATGAGTTGTCCCCCTCACAGGGGACCGGAGGTTCAAATCCTCTCGCCTCCGCCGTGGCTGACTCGTCGGCTGCATAACCGAACACATGCGCCCGTAGCTCAACGGATAGAGCATCTGACTACGGATCAGAAGGTTGGGGGTTCGAATCCCTTCGGGCGCGCGCAGCTCAGAGGTGCTTTCCATCGTCGGGAAGGCGTCGCTGTCGGGACTTTGACGACAGTTTTGACGACAATAGCCATCGCGTTCGTCGCTGCCTCGACACCCATCGTGAACAACAACGTCGCGCACGAATGCCGGAGGTCGTGGAGCCGGATGGTTCGCACGCCAGCTCGTCGGCACAACGTCTCGAACGCCCGGTTGATGTTCCTCGGTGCCAGACGCGTCCCGTTCTTGGTCGTGAACACCAGACCGAGTGTGTTGCCCCGTGCGACCTGTGTGTCGCCCAACTGATCAAGCCGATGCCGGCGCAGGATCGTCACCAGCTCCTCTGGCAACGGCACGGCGGCGGCAGACGATTCGGTTTTCACATCTCCAAGGCGAGATCTGCCCCAACACGTGAAAGCGCCTTCGTAACAACCACCCGTCCGTTGACCAGGTCCACATCGGCCCACCGAAGCCCGAGCGCTTCCCCGCGCCTCAAACCGATGGCCAGGGCGACCGCCCACAACGCGTAGAGCCGGTCGTGTCGTGCCGTTTCGAGAAACTTGCGAGCTTCATCCGCCGACCAGGGCGTCACCTTGCGAATCGAGCCGGTCGGCATCTTGACCTGTCGGGCAACATTTCGGGCTAACAGCTCCTCCTCGACTGCGTCTTGCAGTGCTGCACGCACAAGTCGGAGCAGGTAACGCAACGTGCCGGTGCCCGCGACCTGCCCGCAGCACTCGGCAGGTTCTTCGCGCAACACCGAGCCTTGCCCTTCATCGCCCGCTCGGTGTCCTTCCCTTGTGCACAGCACTGACACGTGGTCCGCAATCCGTTCAGCCACGCGCGAATGTGTTGCGCCTGCAGCGCACGCAGCTTCCGTTTGCCCAGTCCCGGTACGACATACAAGCGCACCAACAGCTCATATGAGGAAAAGGTTGTCTCCCGCACGCTCGGTTGCGCGATCTCCGTCAACCAGTACTGCATTGCACTGCCCGACAGTGGATGTCGTGCTGTCGACCGGAATTCCTTTGCGTTCCAGATCCTTTAGGCGTGTGCGTTCAGCGTCAGCGTCCTCCCAGGTCGAGGCATAGACGCTGATTCGTTTCCGGCGGCCGTCCGGACTGTCGACGAAAAACTTTGAGTTCGTAGCGCCCGTCTTTGCGTTGGGTGATATTGCCCGAGCCGTTCGGGTTGAGCTTTTTCGCAGCCATCACGCAGCTCCCTCGATCAAGCCGGAAAGGTAATCATCCAGGGATTGCGGAACGATTCGGCGGCACCGCCCGATCTGCACCGACTTGACCTGTTGGCCCCAGATCAACTGGTACACCATCCATCGACTGACCGCGAGCCGATCCGCCGCCGCCTGTACGGTGATCAATTCACGACTTGTTTCCGTGTCCATGCGAGTCCCTCTCCTCACGCCGCCGATTGAGATGACGAAATCTGTTCTCCGCCAGGTGGTCCTGCTGCCAGTAAGGCTTTTCGTGTCCGAGGTATTGGGCGAAGCCGCGTACGACGAGTCCGTCGCGCTGCTAGGGCGGTTCACGATGCTCCGCGTCGCGTTTCCCAGCGTCATGTCCGCCAGTCCGGGTGAGCGGGTGGATCGTGCCCGCGCACGTTATCGCGCACGGTGTGGCGGTGTTCAATCATCCGCTGCGCTGCCGACAGGATCAAGACACGTTCGCCCAGGACGCATAGCCCGGCCCGATCGAATTCCCATTCGATCGCATCAATCGTCGGTGTCGCCTGAGGATGCTCTGTGTCCGTGGTTGTCGCGGCTTGAGCGGCGTGTTGTTGGCGGGTCCAGGTGGCTCGGTACGCGCGCAGGGCGCCCATGGTGGTCGAGAACCGGCGAGATTTAGTGGTCACGTGTCCGCGATACGCCCGGGTGTGCAGCCAGCGATCCATACCGGGGTAAGCGCTGTCGGCCGCCAGGGCGGTGATAGTGGTCAGGATGGCCCGTACATGGGCGGTGACGTCCAATTCCGCGATGGCTAATGGGGACATGCGTCGGACGGTGGATCAGTGCCACCTCCGGTGTGTGGCAGCGCGGCGGCGTCCCGATGCTCGGGGCGGAGCTGCCGCCCGACTCGAGGTGACTGCGTGTTCGCGCAGTCGGTGTCAGGTTTTCAGGAAGGCCAGCAGGTCGGCGTTGATTGTGTCGGCTTGGGTGGTGGGCATGCCGTGCGGGAAACCGTCGTAGGTCCTCAGCGTCGCATTTTTCAGAAGTTTCACCGTCAAGGGTGCGGAGTCGGCGTAGGGAACGATCTGATCGTCGTCGCCGTGCATCACGAACACCGGCACGGTGATCTTCTTGAGGTCTTCGGTGAAGTCGGTTTGGGAGAAGGCGACGATGCCGTCGTAATGGGCCTTCGCGCCGCCCATCATGCCTTGGCGCCACCAGTTTTGGATGATGGCTTCGGAGGCTTTCACGCCCGGTCGGTTGAAACCATAGAACGGTCCCGACGGCAGGTCGCGGTAAAACTGCGACCGATTGGCCGCTAGTTGTGCCTGCAAGTCGTCGAACACTTCTTTGGGGAGGCCGCCAGGGTTGGCGTCGGTCTTCACCATCAGCGGCGGCACCGCACTGATCAGCGCGGCCTTGGCCACCCGGCTTTCGCCCGGGGCAACTGCGTTCGCTTGCGAAGGTTGCGCTGAA
>JAVRPX010000268.1:0-8681 GCA_032161985.1 Mycobacterium sp. | reverse complement strand
AGTTCGGCGCCCAGCTTCACCAGCACCTGGGCGGCGACGCCCTCGCCTTCGCGAATCAGGCCGAGCAGAATGTGCTCGGTGCCGATGTAGTTGTGGCCGAGCTGCAGCGCCTCGCGCAGGCTCAGTTCCAGCACCTTCTTGGCGCGCGGGGTGAACGGGATGTGTCCGGACGGCGCTTGCTGGCCCTGGCCGATGATCTCCTCGACCTGGCTGCGCACGCCTTCCAGCGAGATGCCCAGCGATTCCAGCGACTTGGCGGCTACGCCCTCACCCTCGTGAATAAGTCCCAACAGGATGTGCTCGGTCCCGATGTAGTTGTGGTTGAGCATCCGGGCTTCTTCCTGAGCCAGGACGACGACCCTGCGGGCACGGTCGGTAAATCTCTCAAACATCGGCGGTTACCTGCTCTCCATCACATAGGTCGGCGCCTTGCGCGCGAAAAGCGCACCGCACCTACCGTCCACTCTAATGGGCGGCCGCTCCCGCTGCCCCGGTTGGCTGTCCGCTCTTGGCGGACATATCGGGTGAACGCAGAGCGCTAGCACACGTCGATCCGGTGCTGTTCAGTAGCAACGCCCAGCGCGGCCGAAACGCTTCCCGTTCCTGGCGGCGACGAGTTCGCCGCTAGCGAAAGCACCTACCAGCCAACCCGACGAAAGGGCCGCGTTCTGGCAACTGCCTATTACGTTGCCGCGTGGAATGCGTCGATGACGTCGGCCGGGATGCGTCCGCGGGTGGACACGTTATGTCCGTTGCGGCGTGCCCAATCGCGGATTGCGGCGCTTTGTTCGCGATCGATCGCCGCCCGTCCGCGGCCCGATCCAGCCGAACGCCCGCGCCTGCGGCCGCCCACCCGCCGGCCAGCGTCCACCCATTGCTTCAAGTCGTTTCGAAGCTTTGCGGCATTCTTGTTAGAAAGGTCGATCTCATAGCTCACCCCGTCGAGCCCGAATTCGACCGTCTCATCGGCGGCACCTTCGCCGTCGAAATCATCGACCAAGGTGACGGTCACTTTCTTCGCCATTAGCTCACACGACCCTTCTGCCTAGCTCTAGATGAGTAGCTTAGATCTCGCACCCGCGCACCAATGTGCCACACAAACATACACCATTCAAGAAGTACTGAATCGAAGCAGATCAGTTGCTCTGGCGCCGAACAATCGGGAACAAAACTGTCTCTCTAATCGACAGTCCCGTCAATGCCATCAACAACCTATCGATACCCATTCCAGTGCCCGTAGAAGGCGGCATCGCATACTCCAAAGCGGCCAAAAAATCCTCATCGAGAGCCATTGCCTCGTCGTCGCCTGCGGCAGCTGCGCGAACCTGCGCTTCGAACCTTTCGCGTTGGATTACCGGGTCGATCAGCTCGGAGTAGCCAGTGGCCAACTCGATGCGCCGGATGTATAGATCCCACTTCTCGGTGACGCCCTCGATGCTGCGGTGTGAGCGGGTCAGCGGCGTTGTCTCCACAGGAAAATCGCGCACGAAGGTCGGCGCCCAAAGCTTGTTACCGACGGAGTGCTCCCATAGTTCCTCGATCAATTTCCCGTGCCCGTAACCGCGGTCGCGCGGAATCTGCACACCGAGCCGATCGACGATCTCCCATAACCTCTCGGCTGGCGTCTGCGGAGTGATCTCCTCATCCAGCGCTTCAGACAGCGACGGATACATTTGTATCGTCTCCCATTCGCCGTCCACATCGTAGGTGGTGCCATCCGGCAATGGCAGCCGTCTGGTGCCGATCGCCTCGTCGGCGACCTCCTGAATAATCTCGCGGGTGACGACGGCGGAATCGTCGTAGGTGCCGTAGGCCTGATATGTCTCGAGCATCGCGAATTCGGGCGAATGTGTGGAATCCGCACCTTCGTTTCTGAACACCCGATTCAACTCGAAGACCTTGTCGAAACCGCCTACCAAGCAACGCTTTAGGAACAGTTCCGGCGCGATCCGTAGGTAGAGGTCCGCATCGAGCGCATTGGAGTGTGTGACGAACGGGCGGGCGGCCGCGCCGCCTGCCAGGGTCTGCAGCATTGGCGTCTCGACTTCGAGAAAGCCACGCCGCTCCAGCGCCGAGCGCACCGCCCGCACGACCGCCACCCGTTGGCGCGCAATGGTGCGGGCCTCAGGACGTACGATCAGATCGACATAGCGCTGCCGCACCCTGGCCTCTTCGCTCATCTCCTTATGGGCGACGGGAAGCGGGCGCAACGCCTTGGAAACAATTTGCCAGGAATCGGCAAGCACAGATAGTTCGCCGCGCCGCGAACTGATCACCTCGCCGTGCACATAAACGATGTCGCCGAGGTCGACGTCGGTCTTCCACGCCTCGAGCGATTCCTCGCCGACGCGGTCGAGGCTGATCATCACCTGCAGATGGGTGCCGTCACCGTCCTGCAGTGTCGCGAAACACAATTTTCCGGAGTTGCGGGCAAACATCACCCGACCGGCGACGCCGACGATCTGGCCGGTCTCGGTGTTGGCAGCCAGGTCGGGATACGCCTGCCGAATTTCGGCCAGCGTGTGAGTGCGGGCGACCTCGACCGGGTAGGGGTCACGGCCCTCCGCAAGCAGCCGCTCCCGCTTGGCCTGACGGATCCGGAACTGCTCGGGGACGTCGGACTCGGGCTGATCGGGAGAGGTCACGACCAGTCAGCTTAAATGCACACATGGCCGCTCCGATCAACGCGGCGGCGGTAGCCGCCTTGGCCGACGAGCCATTGGACTGGCGATTCAAGGGATTGCCCGCGTCGTGGTGGGGCCGCACCCCGGCACAGATCTGTGTGGAGGCGCCGGATGTATTCGACGACGGCGCCGTCGGCCCCGTGTGCGTGCTCCGCGCGGAGGCCCTGACTCACAACCTCACCACGATGGCAGGCTGGTGCCGCGATCGCGGCGTGGAGCTCGCGCCACACGGTAAGACGCACATGGCGCCGCAGCTGTTCGCCCGCCAGCTCGACGCGGGCGCATGCGGTATCACCGCGGCGACGCTGAGCCACGTCCGCACCTACCGCGCCTTCGGCGTGCGTGACGTTGTGCTGGCCAACGAGCTGGTCGACGAGGCCGGATTGCGCTGGCTGGCAGCCGAACTGGACGCCCATCGGGACTTCTCGATCACGTGCTGGGTGGATTCGGTGCGGGGGGTCGAGCTGATGACCGCGGCTTTGACCGCCGCGGGGGCGGGCAGACCGGTCGACGTCTGCGTTGAGGTCGGCATGCCCGGCGGGCGCACGGGCTGTCGCGGGCAGTCCGCCGTCGACGAGGTGGCGCGCGCGGCCGCCGCGTCGCCGCGGCTGCGGTTGGTCGGTGTCGCAGGCTACGAGGCGGCGCTCGGTCACGACATCGCGCCCGACGCACTGGCAGGCGTCACCGGCTACCTACAGGAGATCCGCGCCGGGGTGCTGCGTTTGGCCCCGCTGTTCGAGATCGACCAAGTGATCGTCACCGCAGGCGGCAGCACCTACTTCGACGCGGTCGCCGACGTGCTGACCGGTGACTGGCCCGCAGGATTGACGGTACGCACCATCGTGCGCAGTGGTGCGTACCTCACCCATGACGACGGGCTGTATGCGCGGACGTCGCCGCTTCGTGCCGCGCTGCTGCCTGCACTGCAGGTATGGGCGCAGGTGGTGTCCCGTCCCGAGCCCGCACTGGCGGTGTTGACGATGGGCCGCCGCGACGTGTCCTTCGACCAGGATCTGCCGGTGCCGCTGGGGTTGACCGACAGCGTGGTTACCAAGCTCAACGATCAGCACGCGTATCTGCGGCTGGGCAGCGACAGCGTCGAGGTCGGCAGTTGGCTGGGATTCGGCATCTCGCATCCCTGCACGGTGTTCGACAAGTGGCAGCTGATCCCCGAACTCAACGCCGACGACCGCGTGGTCGGCCTGATCCGCACGTTCTTCTAGCGGGCCTGCTTCAGGCGGCCACGCGAGCTGTCGCGGTTGCGCTCGAAGACCAATCGCAGCCCGTCAAGGGTGAGGTGCTGGTCGTAACGCTCGACGGTGTGCAGGTCGGGCAGCAGCAGCGGCGCGGTGTGGCCCGTGGCCACCACCGCGACGTCGTCACCGGCGAAGCCCTCGACGTCCTCGCGGATCCGGCTGACCAATCCGTCGACCAGGCCGGCAAATCCAAACACGGCACCGGCCTGCATGCATTCGACCGTGTTCTTGCCGACCACCGAGCGGGGCCGGGTCAACTCGACGCGGCGCAACGCCGCAGAGCGCGCGGCCGCCGCATCGGAGGACACCTGAACGCCGGGAGCGATTGCGCCGCCGAGGAATTCGCCCTTCGCCGAAACCACGTCCACACAGATCGACGAGCCGAAGTCGACGACGATCGCAGCGGTTCCGTACTTGTGAAAGGCGGCCAGGCAGTTGACGATGCGATCTGCGCCAACCTCTTTGGGGTTGTCGACCAATAGCGGGATGCCGGTGCGCACACCCGGCTCGATCAACACGTGCGGCACCGAGGGCCAGTACTGCTCGAGCATCAGCCGCACCTCGTGCAGCACCGACGGCACAGTCGACAGCCCCGCCGCGCCGGTCAGCTGCTCGGAGTCGTCGCCGATCAGGCCATCGATAGTGAGCGCGAGCTCATCAGACGTCACCTCGGACTCGGTACGGATCCGCCAGTGCTGCACCACTTTGGCGTGGTCGCCCGATCCGGAGACCAGGCCCACGACGGTATGGGTGTTGCGGACGTCGATAGCGAGAAGCACGGGCTTACCGCGGCGACATCAGCTCGGCCGCGTCCGCAGGCACGTACGCGGGGTCAGAGGAATGTGAGCCAAGGTCGATCTGCTTGTTGTCGGCGCCGACGAACACCACCCGGGGCTGATACGCCCTGGCTTCTGCGTCCTCCATCGTGCCGTAAGCGATCAGGATCACCAGGTCACCTGGATGCACGAGATGCGCTGCGGCGCCGTTGATGCCGATCACACCGCTGCCGCGCGCACCGGTGATCGCATAAGTGACCAGACGTGCGCCGTTGTCGATGTCGACGATCGTTACCTGCTCGCCCTCGAGCAGGTCGGCGGCATCCATCAGGTCGGCGTCGATGGTCACCGAACCGACATAGTGCAGGTCGGCGTGCGTGACCGTGGCCCGGTGAATCTTCGATTTCAGCATTGTGCGTAACATCAATTCCTCCAAGGTAATTCGTGGTTCTCGTCCGACTCGACCCGTGGGTGTCCGTCGATGCCGGCGGTTGCTCCGATGTCGATGGCGATGTTGTCAAGAAGCCGGGTGCTGCCCAGCCTTGCGGCCACCAGCATGCGGGCGATGCCCTCGGCGGGCGCAGAACCCAGCATCGCGTCCCGCACCTCCAGGTAGTCGACGACGATGGCGGGGACCTCTTCGAGGACGGCGCGGGCCGCGTCCAGAGCCGCTGCGGTGCCGCCGGAGGCCGCGTACATGCCTGCCAGCAGTGCCGCCGACAGCGCGCCCGCCTGCTCGCGGTCGACCTCGTCGAGGTAGCGATTGCGCGACGACATGGCCAGACCGTCGGCTTCGCGCACGATGGGCACCCCGATGACCTGTGTGTCGACGTTGAGGTCGGCGACCATCTGCCGGACGAGCACCAGCTGCTGGTAATCCTTTTCGCCGAAGAACGCGCGATCGGGGTGCACGATCTGCAGCAGTTTGAGCACCACGGTCAGCACACCGGCGAAATGCGTTGGGCGAGCCGCGCCTTCGAGTTCCGCCCCCAGCGGTCCCGGGTGCACCGAGGTGCGCTCGCCGTCCGGGTACATGTCGGCGGCTGTCGGCGTGAACGCAATCTCGACGCCTTCGGCGCGCAGCCTGGCGAGATCGTCGTCGAGTGGGCGCGGGTAGGCGTCGAGGTCTTCGCCCGCGCCGAACTGTAGCGGGTTGACGAAGATCGACACCACCACGACGGCGCCCTGCACCTGCTTGGCGGCCCGGATCAGCGACAGGTGACCTTCGTGCAGCGCCCCCATCGTCGGAACCAGCATCACCCTGCGGCCGGAGGTTCGCAGCGCCCGGGTGACATCGGAGACGTCGCGCGGACTGGAATAGACGTTGATGGTGCCCGCCACGAACTGCGGCTTGGGCTTGATCATGGCTGTCCGGCCTCGGCGAGGACCGCGAAGACCTCTTTGGGAGCATGCGCGCGCTGTGCCGTGCGCAACGAGTTGGCCCGATACGCCTGCGCGAGTTCCGGATCCACTTCGGCCAGCGCCCGCAGGTGACGGGCGACCGCGTCCGCGTCGCCGCGGGCCACCGGGCCAGTCAGCGCCGCCTGCCCGCGCTGCAGCGAGTTCTCCAGCGACGCCCGCGCCAGCGGGCCGATCACGCGCTCGGCGATGCCGCCTGGTGCGTCGCCGACAGTTTCCTGCCCCAATAGCTCCTGACCCCACAGCGCCGACCGCAGCGCCTCGACCGCATCCAGCAGCACGGTGACGACGTGGTTGCTGGCGTGGGCCAGCGCCGCGTGGTACAGCGTGCGAGCGTCCTCGCGGACCCGGAATGGTTCGCCGCCGATCTCGAGCACCAGCGACTGCGCGATCGCGTACCCGACCTCGTCAGCTGCGGTGACACCGAAGCAAGCGTCGGGCAGTCGCGCGATGTCTTCATCCGAGCCGGTGAAGGTCATCGCCGGATGGATGGCCAGCGGGATGCAGCCCTGCTCGGTCAGCGGCGAAAGCACGCCGATGCCGTTGCCGCCCGAGGTGTGGACGACGATCGTGCCCGGCCGCACCGCCGAGGTGGCCGCTAGGCCCGACACCAGGGCAGGAAGCTCGGCGTCGGGGACGGCCAGCAACAACAGTTCGGCGCGGCCTGCGACCTCGTCGACCGGCAGAACGGCCGTGTCGGGGAGCCGTCGTTCGGCGCGCTGACGAGACGCCTGGGAAATCGCGCTGCATGCGACCACCACATGCTCGGCGCGCTCCAGCGCCACACCAAGCGCCGTGCCCACCCGACCAGCGGAAATGATGCCGATCGTGAGCCGCGCCGGACGGAATCCGTCGGGGGTCCCCATGCAGACGACCTCGCTGAATGTCGAAAGTTTGTTCGTTCCGGTCCTGCGTTGCGGGTACCGGACGGTCGGCATGAGCCTATCTCACTCCTCGCGGCGCCTGCGACGGCCGCCTCCCGTCGGGGTGGCCTGAAGCCTCGCCAGCAGATCGGCAACCGACTGCCCGCCGGTGTCCTCTGCGCTACGGTGCCGCCGCGTCGCCTGCTGCGTGGGCGGCGGCTCGGGCTCGGGGTGTGGCGGGGGGCCTCCGGATTCCGCGGCCAACGTCGGCGGCGCCGGTGGGCGTCCCGGATCGACGGCTTCCGGTGACGCCGAGTGCCGGCCGCGGTGGGGAGACGGTGACTGCATGGCCGGCTGGGCCGGCTGAGCCGGCGGACTGGTGGGGGCCGGTTGAGCCGGCGGACTGGTGGGGGCCGCCTCGGGTGCGCGTCTCTTGCCGACATATTCACCGGCGGCACCGTTTTCGCCTGTCGGCTGAGCCGACGAATTTGGCACCGCCGGCGATACCCAGTTGCTGCCCGGTGTTCCAACGGGTATCCACTGTCCCTCGGCTGGCGCGGGCTGCCAATCCGTCGACGGCGCCTGCGCCACCCGCTCGGGCTCGGGGCGCGGCGGTGGCGCTGGCGGTTCGGGCGGCGGGGCGGGCGGACGCTCTTGTTGCGGTGGCTGCCAAGCGAATTGAGGCTCGGGTACGGGCTGAGAGACTGGCGCCGGCCGAGGCTGAGGCTGAGGTCGCGGCTGCGGAGCCGGCGGCGGAGGTGACCACGCGCGCGGCGCCTCCTCTGTGCGACGTCGCCGCTCCTGCTCGGTCTCCGACGGTAGGCGGTGCGCACCGCCATGCTGCGGCACCCACTCTGCCTCGGGCGGATGGGGCTCGGCCGGCACGTCGATGATGGGGCTTTCCTCAGTGTTCGCGTCGACGTCCTCGTGGTCTTCGGTGTCGATCCGGCTGGCAGTGACCCGGCCCGCCGATTCGGCGTTGCCGGGCCAGTCGCTGTAGGCGCGGGCGCGATCGCTTTCGAGCGCTGGCCGGTGCGACAGGTCGGCGTCGAACAGGATCTCCAAATTGGCCCGCAGCGCGGCTAATTCGGCCCGCAGTCCGGCGACCTCGTCGGCCGCCTGGGCCCGCAGTTCGGAGGTCAGTTCGCGGCGCAGTTGGGTTTCCACCGCCAGCTCGTATTCCCGGCGGGCCGAGATCTCACGGTCCAGCTGCAAGTCGTAGACCAACTTGAGATCGCGCGCCTTGGCCTGGTCGATATCGCTTTGCCTGCGATAAAGGACCGACACGAACGCCGCCACCACCGCGGCCCACAACGCCAGGATGACGGCCAGCTTGAGCAACTCGACGCGGTTGGTGAACACCAGGGCAGAACTCGCCCCAATCGCGAGCACCAGCAACACCGTCAGCAGCAACCAACCCGGCCTGCGGACACCGCGCCGAGAGCGCGTACCGCGGGACAGATCGGTCATGGGCCGACTGTACCCGCCACAGGTCATCTCGCGTGTCGACCACTTCGGCGATTCGGCCGACGACGCCGCGGGTCAGCTAATCGGTTGCCCCATCGGCGTTGTCTGGCGGCTCTTGTGGCGACTTGCAGCAATGCTGAAGCCATAGCGCGGCAATCACCAGCGCGAGTGCGCTCACCGCGGCCACGGCCGCTCCTGCGGTGTCCTCGCCGGCCA
>JAVRPX010000267.1:0-5021 GCA_032161985.1 Mycobacterium sp. | reverse complement strand
GGGAAGAACATGCCGACGGCGGCGGTGGTCAACACCGGGTAGGGCGTTGGGTACGCCCCGATGTCGTAGGTGAAGTCGACGTCGACGGCGAGGATGGTGCCGTCGTCATCGAGGGCCATTCGGACATTGCCGTCGACGTGTCGGGCCTGGCCTGCTGACATCAGATTCTCGCGCCGGTCCTCGATCCACTTGAGCGCGGCAGGCACCTTGCGGGCGGCCAGCATGATGCACATGTCTTCGCGCATCGGGACGACCTTCTGGCCGAACCCACCGCCGGTGTCGCGCATGATGACCCGCACACCCTGAGCCGGAATGCCCAGCAGGCGTGCGCAAAACGCGCGCAGCTCGTGGGGTGTCTGCGTGGAGGCCCAAAGTGTCAGTTCTTCCGTGGATGGCGTCCACTCGACGACGAGCCCACGCGTCTCGATCGGCACAGGCGCGTAGATCTGTTGGTAGACGTTCGCCGTGGCGACGTGTGCTGCCGACGAGAAGGTCTCCTCGTCCGGCGGTGCGCCGCCCATCCCGCCCGCGACGTTGTCGGGATACGCCGCATGGACGACCACATCGGAGTTCACGGCTTGAGTGAAGTCGGCGATAGCACGCAGCGGCTCGTAGTCGACGTCCACCAGCTCGACTGCATCCTCGGCGATGTAGCGGCTGTCGGCGACCACGAGGGCAACCGGGTCGCCAACGAACTTCACCTCGCCCTCGGCCAGCGGCGGCCGCGGTGTGTCGGCGATGTCCTTGCCTGCGACCGCGTGCCACGCCTCCTTGACGTCCGGGTTGACGTCCTCGGCAGTGAACACGGCGCGCACACCGGGGAGGGCGAGGGCCGCGCGGGCGTCGATGCCGTTGATCTTCGCGTGGGCGAAGGGGCTGCGCACGAAGCAGGCGTGCAGCATTCCAGGCCTGGTGATGTCGTCGACGAAGGTGCCGCGGCCGGTGAGAAGGCGGTTGTCTTCGACGCGAGGGACGCGGGTGCCCGCGTATCGGGTCGCGACCGTGTCAGTCACGCAATCACTCCCCTCCGAGGACTGAGAGTGACGTTATCGCATCTGAGAGCGACATTTCCACCCCGTCTGTCTCATTTCACCAATCGTGGTGGATGCGGCCGTTGACCTCGGTCAACGGCCGCCCGCCACCGCCCCAGCGGCGCGCGATGATCTCCGCAGCGATCGACACCGCGGTTTCCTCGGGCGTACGGGCGCCCAGGTCGAGGCCAATGGGGCTGGCCAGCCTGCTCAGCTCGGCGTCGGTCAGGCCGACCTCGCGGAGCCGGTCCATGCGGTCGTCATGGGTGCGGCGAGACCCCATCACGCCGATGTAGTCGACCTCGGGCAGTCGCAGCGCGACCTCCAGCACCGGCACGTCGAACTTGGGGTCGTGGGTCAGCACGCAGATCGCGGTCCTCGAGTCGATCGCACCCTGCTCGGCCTGCGCGGCGAGGTAGCGATCGGGCCAGTCGACGACGACGTCATCGGCGTGGGGAAAGCGGGCAGGGGTCGCAAAGACCGGCCTGGCGTCGCACACGGTGACCCGATATCCAAGGAGGGTCCCTTGCCGGACGAGCGCCGACGCGAAGTCGATGGCGCCGAAGATCAGCATCCGCGGTCGCGGCGCGTGGCTGGCGACGAAGACCTCCATGCCGACGTCCTGGCGCTGGCCGTCGGGGCCGTAGGAGAGCACGGTGGTGCGTCCCGCGGCGAGGAGACCCCTGGCGTCGTCGGCGACCGCGTCGTCGGCACGTGTGGATCCCAGTGATCCGTCGACGGTGTGCGGCCCGACGACCAGCCTGCGCCCGAGCCAACGGGGGTCGGGATGCGCGATGACCGTCGCAACGGCGGTCGGGCGATGCGCTGCGATGTCGTCGGCAATCGCCTGCAGT
Source organism: Mycobacterium sp. (assembly GCA_032161985.1). Classification (GTDB taxonomy): domain Bacteria; phylum Actinomycetota; class Actinomycetes; order Mycobacteriales; family Mycobacteriaceae; genus Mycobacterium. The sequence continues at coordinate 3,136 of JAVRPX010000267.1, read as the reverse complement.
TGGGGAAAAGTGTTGCGGGACACCGGCTCTGTGAAGACATCGACGATCCCGCCGCAGGTGAGGCCGACGGCGAATGCGTCGTCGTCGGAGATCCCGTAGCGATGCAGTTCGGGTCGCCCGCTCTGAACCACCTCGTTGGCGAGTTCGTAGACAGCGGCCTCGACGCAGCCACCGGACACCGAGCCCGCGACCGTGCCGTCGGGAGCGACGACCATCGTGGCGCCGGGTGGACGCGGCGCGGACTTGATCGTGCGGACGACGGTGGCCACGCCCGCTGTCCCGCCTGCCCGCCAGACCGTCAGCAGCTCGTCGAGTACCTCGCGCACGGTCGGAAGTCTATGCCGGATTTCCGGCCGCACTGTGCGAGTGCTCAGCGTTGGGTCACGCGGCGTCGAATTCGACGGGCAGCTCGGCAGGGCCGGAGATTCCGACCATCGGCTTCCATGACGAGGGGCCTGCGCGGCGGAGGTTTCGCATCCTGCGCGCCATCGCGACCAGCGCCTCGGCGAGTTCGCGCCGGGCGAGGTTCGCGCCGAGGCAGTAGTGCGCACCAGCGCCGAACGTCTGCATCGGTGCCGCCCCCTCGCGGGTGATGTCGAGACGGTCGGGGTCTTCGTAGACGGTGGAATCGCGGTTCGCGGCCGCCGTGTTGACCAGGACAAAGGTCCCTGCCGGGATGACGATGCCCTCGTATTCGACGTCTTCGGTCGTCATCCGCATCGCGCCGAAGACCACGGGGTAGAAGCGCATCAGCTCTTCGACCGCCTTCATCGCGAGTTCGGGATGATCGGCGAGCAGATCCCACTGATCCGGGTGATCGCAGAGGACATCGATGGCGGCGGCCACCTGGTTGCGGGTGGTGTCGGTGCCGGCCATCAGAATGCCGCCCGCAAGCATCCGCAGCTCGGCCTTGCTCAGGCGGTCGCCGTCGTGCTCGGCGCGAATCAGATCGGAGAGCAGGTCATCGGTGGGCGACGTGCGGCGGTCAGCGACCATGCCGTCGACATAGTCGTCAAGTTCGCCCCAGGCCTTCAGGATTTCCGGCTGGTACTCGGCCACGTTCCAGGTGAACGTCTTGAAGAATTCGTCGGCCCACGCCGAGAACAGCTGCGAGTCCTGTGAAGGAGCGCCGAGCAGCTCGCAGATGACCGGAACCGGATACGGCCGAGCGATGTCGCCGACGATCTCGCTGCGTCCCACGGTCATCAGCGGGTCGATCAGCCGGTTGATGATGTCGACGATCGTCGTATCCAGGCGCGCGACCGCCCGCGGTGTGAATGCCTTGGACACCAGTCGGCGCAGACGTGCGTGGTCCTCGCCGTTGACGCTCAGGATCGACGCGGTGACCCGATCCCACAGCGGTCCGGACGTGATGCCCTGAGCTTCGAGGCCAAGCCCTGGCGGCGGGGACAACCGGTGATCGCGCAGCGCGGTGTGGGCCAGCTCGTAGCTCAGAATCTCGGGCCCGTGCGCGCCCATCGCGATGGCCCCCTGCTGTCGCGCTTGCTTGAGGCGCTCGTGGGCGATCTGGGGGGTCGGCGCATCCTCGTACGAAACGGTGGGCAAATCGGCTTCGTAGATGGTCGGGCATGCCGTGACGCTGGCGACGCTCACGTCGGCCTCCTCTGGTCGGGACGCATTAATGGTCTGGCCGCACCAGGGGGACCGATAGCGTACGTAGATACCTGCTTTTCCGGAGGTGATCGAGTGCGTATACGCGTAGTGGGCGTTCTTGTCGCCCTGTGCACCGCAATCTGCGCAGCGCCCACCGCTGCGGTGGCGTCGCCGCCGGTGCCTCCGGTGTCTGACGCCGCGCAGGCGGCCGGGCTGGTTGACGTGCGCACCGTCGTGCCCGACGCGGTCATCGACCTTCGGTACGCGACGCCGAACAACTTCGTTGGTGTGCCGCTCTACCCCGCAGGCGCCCGCTGCCTCGTGCACGAATCGATGGCGCAGGGGCTGGCCGCCGCAGCGGCCGTGCTGCGGCCGAAGGGCGAAGTCCTCGTCTTCTGGGACTGCTATCGGCCGCATGACGTGCAGGTGCGAATGTTTGAGGCGGTGCCAGATCCGAACTGGGTGGCCCGCCCGGGGCCGTACGCGCGCAGCCATGAGGCGGCTCGGTCTGTCGACGTGACGATTGCGAACGCTTCTGGCCTCGTCGACATGGGCACCGACTTCGACGACTTCACGCCGCGCGGCCTCGCATACGCGACCGACGGTGTCAGCGCGGCCGCGCAGGCCAACCGCGCGCGATTGCGGGATGCGATGAAGGCCGGTGGGTTGACGGTGTACAAGGGCGAGTGGTGGCACTTCGACACCAGCGACGCCTACGAGAAGCGCCCGATTCTCAATGTGGCTGTGAATTAGTTGATTCGATCGTCGGATGCGGAGATCGATCGCGGTTCTGTGTCTCGTCGCGGTGGCCCTGTTGCCGGCCTGCGGTCGTAACAGGGCGCCCAACTCGCTGTTCGAAGCGGCGGGTTATCACGTGCGCGGAGACAAGGTCTACTACCTGTCCGCGTTTCCGGGAAAGGCGTTCGAAATAGCGGCCGATGCCGCCTCGTTCAAGGTGTTCGACACCACCTACACGAAGGACAGGTCCAACGCCTATTTCGACGGCCACCCGATACCCGGTGCCGACGCAACGAGTTTCGATGTGCTCGACCGCAGCGGCTTCGCCAAGGACCGGAATCACGTCTACCAACTCGATCGGCCGATCAGCGACGACCCCGGCCACTTCGAGCTCATCGACGGCGGCCTTTCGAAGGACACCGCCGCGGTGTACTGGACCGACGGCAGCGTGTTGTCAGACGATCCCGCGCATTTCGCGATCGTCTCCACCAACGACCACTACCTGTACACGAAGGACAGCCGCACCATCCACGTCAACGGGAATCCCATCCCCGACGCCGATCCGGCGACATTCCACGTCTTGCAGGGCGCCTATGCGCAAGACGCTCAACACGTTTTCTACTTCAGCGACCCGATCCAGGACGCAGAGGCGTCCATTTCACGGACTAGTTGCGAACCCACAGGCAGTAACCGCTCATCTGGATGGCGAACAGCCGCGGCACCACTTGAAGGGAAAGCGGTTGCCCTGCCTTTCCTTCGGATGTCTGCGGCGGACCGACGACGC
>JAVRPX010000266.1:0-5275 GCA_032161985.1 Mycobacterium sp. | reverse complement strand
ATTTCGGATTGGTCGCGGCCCCACCGGTGCCGATCGCAAACATCGACGACAGATCGTAGGAGCCGCGTCGCAGCTCCTCCACCAATGGCCCCGCATAGGCGTCGCCGACCATCGTCATCATTCCCACCTTTTCGCGCTCCGCGGTCTGCAGCACCGCGGGTGGGTCGAATTTCGTCTGGTCGTATAGGACCACGGGCAGCCCGTTGAGAAGGGCCGCAAAGGCTGTCCACATGCCGGCCGCATGCATAAGTGGTGAAACGGCGAACCACGGCTGTCCGCCGTGCCGCACGTTGTTTTGTATCTCGTCGACGGACTTGTGGTCGGCGCCGTTCATCGACACGACATAGGTGTCGCTCTGGCGCCACATCACCCCTTTGGGACGTCCCGTCGTGCCGCCGGTGCACACCATCATCACATCGTCGGGAGAAGCGGTGATGTCATGTTCCGTATCCCCTTGGGCCAGAGCATCTTCCAACTTGACCGCCCCTGGCAATTCTGCTTCGTCGCTGCCGTCGTCAACCGAGATCATCAAATCCACGGAGGCGGTCGGCAGCACGTCGACGAACTTCGGCCCCAACGACCGGTGGTAGATGACGGCCCGGGGCCGCAGGTACTCCAGCAGTTCGGCGACCTCGCGCGGGGTGTAGTTGTAGTTGACGTTGGCAGGAACGGTTCGGGCCTTCAGACAACCGATCACCATGTCGGGATAGAGGTCGTTGTGCATGATGAGCGCAATCCGATCCTGGCCGCATTCCCAGTTCTCGAGCTCATCGCGCTCACGGTTAGCACCGAATCCGTTGCCCGCCAAGAAGTTTGCGAGCCTGCGCGTTCGCTCCGCCGTCTCACCGAACGTGCTTCGGCGCTCACCGCACACCGTCATCATCCGGTCGGGAACGCTCTCGGCAATGGCGTCGAGAACCGCGCCGATGGTCCATTCGGCCATGGCTAAGCGGAGGCCGGGACGTTCACGCCCAGCAGATCGAGAGCGTTGTCCCGCATGACCTTCCGGGTGTCTTCGGCGCTGAACTCGGGGAATTGAGGGATGTCGGCGGTAAAGTTCATCGGGTCCGCGAGTCCCTCCCCGTGCGGCCAGTCCGAGCCGAACAGGATCTTGTCAACGCCGATGTTGTCGGCGAGCAGCTTCACGTCGTCCTCGTAGTAGGGGGCAATCCACACGTTGTTTCGCAGCTGCTCCACCGGATCCTCTTTGAAGTGGTACGGCGCGGTGTTGGCGGCCTTCTTCAATCGCTTGATCAAGCGGTACACGAAGTAGGACCCGTTCTCGATGCTTGCGACCTTCAACTTCGGATGGCGGGTGAACACCTGGTGGACGATCATCGAGGCCATCGTGTCGTGGATCGCCCTGTCGTCGAGGAGGATCTGTTCGAGCGGGTCCTTCCTGCCGAATCCTTCGAACGTTCCCTTGCCGCCCCACAGCGCCGCGATCGCCAGATAGCCGCTGTCGGACAGATGAAAACCCACCGGTACGCCCGCTTCGGCCAACCTCGCCCACACCGGATCGTGCAGTGGATCGCCCAACGACCGCGGTTTGACCACACCGGGCACCGGGGCAGGCCGCACCAGCACCATCTTGGCCCCGCGCGCAAGGACGAACTCGACCTCTTCGATGGCCTTGTCCGGATCGGCCAGCGAGATGATCGGCGCCGAGATGATCCGATGGTCAGGCCGGTCGAATCCCCAGTCCTCGTCGAGCCAGAGATTGAAGGCGTGCACCGTTGCCATCGTCGCCTCGATGTCGTGCTTCAGCGCTTCCTCGACACCGCAGGCGAACGTCGGCAGCATGAACACCGTCTCGAGGTTCTGACGGTCGAGCACCTTCACCCGCGCATCGCGGTTCTGGTACTCGGGATGGTTGGCCATGCGGTCGACCTTCATCAGCGAGGCCGGGTCGACGCCTTCGGGGATCTCACCTCGGAACAGCAAGTCGAGGCAGCCCGGTTCGATGATCGGGTCGAAGGTGGGGTTGGGGATGAAGTGGTTGACCACCTCGGCCATGACGGCCAGCGTGCGCTTACCGTCGGCGACCATCTGCACGCCGCGACGCTTGTACTCCTTGGGCAGGTGCCTGGTGCAGGAATCGATCGTCTCGTAGTAGTGGTTGTCGACGTCGATCGCCTTGTAGTCCAGTGTTGGATGCGCGATCCGCTCCGCTACTCGCTCGGCTGTCACTGTTCCAATCCTTTCAACGGCGGGAAGTTGGGCGGACGCTTCTCGAAGAAGCTCGTAATGCCCTCGATGAAGTCGGGCCGGAGCATCGACTCGTGCATCAGCTCCTCGGCCACCGCACTCGCGTCGAAAACGTCGCGCATGGTGTCTGCGTACACCTGCTGCTTGATCACCGCTAGAGAACTGGGCGCGCAATTCGCGGCGATGTCCTCGGCGTAGGCGATCGTCCGGGGCAGAAGCTCATCCGTCGGAACGACTTCCTTCACGAGACCGAGCTCTGCCGCCTCGTCCGCGAGGAAAACCCGTCCGCTCAGCAGCAGGTCCATGGCGGCACCCCAGCCGACAACGCGCGGCAGGATCCACGAGATGCCGTACTCGGCGATCAGCCCGCGCCGCGCGAAGGACGTGGTGAACTTGGCTCCCTCGGCGGCGAACCGGACATCGCACACCAAGGCCAGCGTCAGCCCCATTCCGGCGCACGCACCATTGATCGCGGCGATGACCGGCTTGCGCAGGGTCGTCACGAAGTGCGGATGGCGCGAGCCGACCAACCTGCTGACGTCCGTGCCTTCGGCGGCGTCGACGGTGGCATTGCTGATCGTGTTCAGGTTCCCCATGTCAGCGCCTGCACAGAAGGCACGGCCGTTGCCGGTCACCACGATGGCCCTGACGTCTGCGTCGGCCTCCGCGTCGTCGAGACGTGAATAGAACGTCGTGGCCAGACCGCCGCCCCAGCCGTTCATCCGCTCGGGCCGATTGAGCGTCAACAGCGCGACGCCACTGGCGCGAACCTCGTAGAGCACCGAGCTGGACGCAACGGGTTCCGCGACGCGGTCGGGAACGCTCACCCCGCGAACCTCCTCAGTCGTGGCCTCAAGCTCGATGTATTCCTATACTGTATACCTATCGGTAGCGCCTTCCGCAATCGGTCGGAGACCCCCACGGCGGCACTATTCGGCGATCAATCCGAACCGCTGATACGCCGTGCGAATCTGCGTTCGTCCTTCGTCGGGCAGCTCCGCTTGCGGCGGCCGCGAGTGCGGGTAGTCGCCGATCGGCAGGCCGAGCAGGGACGCCGCGAATTTGAATGCGCCACCCCAATGCGTGAAGTACTCGGGGCGCCCGGGATAGCACGTGAACCACGAGCGCATGTCGACGCCGAACTGGTCCAGCCCGGACTTGTCTGCGTAGTCCATCGCCTCGATGAGCTTGTCGTTCCAAACCAGGTCCCAGTATTCGGAAATTGTTGGCTGTTGCGGGGTTTCGTACAGATAGCCGGCTGTGCCGAGTTGGGCCCGTCCGACGATCCCGGCACGTAGCCAGCCAGCGCGGTAGACAGTCAGATCGCACTCCCAGATCACCAGTTCGGGGGCGAGCTCATGCAGCATCCGGCTGGTGGCGGGCCGGAACGCGCCCTCCTTGGTGGCGCAGACCGCCGGGATTTCGTCGTAGATGCGTGCGCTCTCGGCGGGAGTCAACACGTACCCCGACGACGGCGAGTTGAACATGCCAAGCGCGATGTCGGTGCGGTCGGCGATGTATTGGAAAAAGCGTAGAACTCCGACTCCGCCGTGAGCCTCCATCATCGGGGTCTGGATGTAGACGATGTCGGCGCCCGCCTGCTCCGCGTGTCGCGTCAGCTCCAGACAATCCTTGGCCGACATCGCGGCGGTGCAGGCCTGCACGACGACGTCGGGATTGGCCGCGCGGCCTTCCTCAATCGCGACCTCCAACAGGCGCTTTCGCTCGTCGAGCGTCAGCGACCAGAACTCCGCTATGCCGCTGGTGCACCACAGCATCGGGTGATGCAGCTCTCCGACGCAGTAGCGCACCAGCGTTCGGTATGCGTCCCAGTCGATGTCGTCGCCGTCGTCACCGCAGAAGGGCGTGTACAGGCTGTTGCCGATTCCGCGCAGCGTCGAGTGTGCCCAAGTGCGAGCTTCCTTGGCAGTCGCCACAATTCACTCCTTAGGTGAAATCACTACCGCCGTCGACATTGATGTTGGCGCCGGTCATGTACGAATTGCGCCGTGACGCGAGAAACGCGACGACGGGGCCGATTTCGTCGGGCTGGCCCGCGCGGGGCATGTGCGCCGGATGCCCGAAGTGCTTGTCGATGGCGGCCATCAGCGCATAGGGGTCGCTGCCGTCGACACCGACCGACGCCGCCCATCCGACCAGCGCCTCAGACGCGATGCTGCCCGGCGAGACGACGTTGACCAGGATCTCGTCGGGCGCCAGCAGCAACGAAAGGTTCTTGGAGATGCTCGTCAGGGCCGCCTTGGCGGCCGTGTAGGCGGGCAGGATGACGGTCTGACGTTGCGTCGAATGGGCCGAGAAGTTGACGATGCGCGCCCAATGAGCCTTACGCAGCAGCGGCAGAGCTGACCGCACGCAGTGCACCATTCCCATCACGCCGTCGTCGAAGGCCTCTCGCCACTGTTCGTCGGTGAGATCTTCGAACGTTCCCCGCGTCCCGGGGCCAACCGCGTTGATGAGGATGTTGAGCTCGCCGTTCCACCGTTCGCCAATTTCGTCGAACACGCGTTGGACAGCTGAGGCGTCCGTGGTGTCGGCCACCAGCCCGACCGCGTCAGGGCTTCCGCGATCAGTCAGGTCCTTGGCAGCCTTGTCGAGGACATCGGCCGTGCGACCAACCAAGGCGACCCGCGCACCGTCGTCCGCGAAGCAGCGGGCGGCGGCCAATCCCATGCCGCGACCGCCGCCGACGACGACCGCGGTGGCGTCCTTTAGCCCGAGATCCATGGCGCGTCGGCCCTTCACCTCTCGCCCGATTTGCTAGAAAAGCTTACTATAGGTCTTACAGTAGAAGAGCGAGAAGGTGAAGGGCGCCATCGACCGGATGGCTCCCGGTAAGGTTGACAGTAACGGCCGGGCGGCGACACGCATGCGAAGACGCAGTTCAGACGGTAGCTGCCGGTAGATTCAGTTCACCAACACTTGATGGAGGTGCCCTTCGTGGCCAAGCAAGCAACCGCTGAGAAGCGTCAGCGACGCGAGCGCGGGTCCATCAATCCCGACGACATCATCAAGGGCGCATTCGAGCTCGCAGAAGAGGTCGGCATCG
>JAVRPX010000265.1:0-12142 GCA_032161985.1 Mycobacterium sp. | reverse complement strand
AGCACCGAATCTGCGGCGCCGTGGGCGACGTAGACATGCCGGGCCCGCGGCTCACCACCGATAGCCTCAACGCCGTCAAGCATGGGCTCGGACGCGTCGACATCGACGACCTCGGCAGGGTCAACCGCGACCATGCCGTGGTCGGCCACCACGGCGAGCAGACCGCCGGGCGGCAGACCCTCCACGATGGACTCCACCAACCTGTCGACCTGTCGCAGCTGCATCCGCCACGCCGTCGAACCCGGGCCGTAGACATGCCCGAGAAGGTCGAGTTCCGAGTGATAGCCGTAGCAGAACCCGCCGTCTGCAACCGCTGACCGCACGCAGGCGGCCAGGTCCCCGAGCGCCTGCACGCCCACATACCGACCGCCACGCAGCACGGCGCGCGTCAGCCCTGACCCGGTGAACTGCGCGCCGGATATAACGCTGACCGCGATTCCGGTGCTCGCGGCCCGCTCGAATGTGGTCGGTATGGGCTGGACTTGCTCCGGCGGCACCGTGTCACGCAGGTCGCGGCCCCACGGATGCGGTCGCCAACCGAGCGCATTGACCACATCGGCGCCGGGCAGCCGGAATGAGAGCCCGACCATGCCGTGCTCGCCGGACCGGCAACCGGTGCCGACTGCGGCGAGTCCGGCGACGGTGGTCGACGGAAACCCAACCTGCAGCCTCCTGTCGCGGAGCGCGGCCATCACCGGTGCGTCTCCGGCGTGCGTGTCGAGCAGGTCCGCGCCCAGCCCGTCGATCAGCAGCACGCACGCCCCGGCGATCTCGCCGGGCAGGGGGATGGGACCGTCGAACCCTGCGACGCCCCTTGCGGAAAGCACCGACGGCACCACGTCGGCCAGGTGCGGCAGTTTCGGATCTGGCCGCGGCAACTCCACTATTCGAGCCTGTCACACGACGGCGCGTGTCGAAGACCGGTTGACATGCAGCCTTAAGGCTGCATATATTCAAACATGCAGCCAGTCAGCTGCATTTTAGGGATATGGCAGAGATGGACGAGGTGTTCAAGGCGTTGGCCGATCCGAGCCGACGTCTGCTGCTCGACAGCCTCAACACGCGCACCGGACAGAACCTGCAGGAGTTGTGCGCAGGCCTGTCGATGGCGCGGCAGTCGGTCAGCAAGCATCTGGCGGTGCTCGAAGCGGCCAACCTGGTCACGACCGTGCGGCGGGGGCGGGAAAAGCTGCACTACCTCAACGCCGAGCCGATCAACGCCATCGCCGACCGCTGGATCACTCAATACGACCGTGCGCGAGTACAGACGCTCGCGGATTTGAAAACAGCATTGGAGACCGAATCAATGAGTAGCAGTGGGGAATTCGTCTACACCACCTACATCCGCACCACGCCCGCGAAGCTGTGGCAAGCAATAACCGACCCCGCGTTCTCCCACCGGTATATGGGCCACGCGATGGTGTCCGATTGGAAGAAGGGCTCCACGTACGCCTGGGAAGACCACGGGCTGAAGATCGAGCACCCTGAGCAAGTCATCCTCGAGTCCGACCCGTACCGCAGGCTCGCGTTCACTTTCCACACCTTCATTCCCGAACTTGCAACGGCCGTCGAACAACTCGACGAGGCGACCGTCGCCACCTGCGCAGCCGAAAGGCGCTCAAAGGTGTCGTTCGACATCGAGCCGGACGGCGATCAGGTCAAGCTGACCGTCATTCACGACGACTTTGGGCCGGACAGCACGGTGCTGGGGCTGATCTCCGGCGGCTGGCCCTGGAAGCTGTCCAACCTCAAGACCGCGCTCGAACAGCCATGAGCGCGACGCCCAAGCAGGTCGACCGAGCCGCCTATCAAACCGAACTCGACGCGTTACGGGTTCGCGACAAGGCCCACACGCACGAAGGAGATGCGATCGCCGCGGTGCGGCGCCGGTTGCCGATGGTCGAGGTGGGCGCGACAACGCCGCTCATCGGCGCCGACGGTCCCGTCGCGTTGCTCGACGCGTTCGAGGGCCGCAGCCAGCTGATCGCTTACTACTTCATGTGGCACACCGGCCATCCAGCAGCCGAGCAGTGTGAAGGGTGCACGTGGTGCACCACCCACGTCGCGGAGCTGTCCTATCTGCATTCCCGTGACATCACCTACGCGGTCTTCTGTCAGGGCCCGTACGACGAAAGCAGCCGCTACCGCGACTTCATGGACTGGGACATGCCGTGGTACTCGGCGCAAGACTCACTCGACACTCTGCTCGAAGGGCGCCAGCTCGGCCTGATGCACCTCGTGTGTTACCTGCGTGACGGCGATCGCGTCTTCGAAACCTACTGGACGAACTACCGCGGCGTAGAGGCGATGGACTACAGCTTCGCGCTCATGGACCTCACCGTGTACGGACGCCAAGAGGCATGGGAGGACTCGCCGACCGGATGGCCGGTGCGCCCGATCGCCAACAACAGCGAACGAGTCCGCACCGGCGGACGCCCCATCGCCCAGTGGTCGCGCCTTGAGGCGGGGCGCTCCGATGACCTGACGCCGAAAGCAGAAGGGAGACAAGGAAGATAATGACACCGAAGATCGTCTCTGCGCAGGAGTGGGATACCGCGCTGGCGAAAATGCTCATGAAGGAGAAGGAGTTCACCCGTGCCAAGGACGCACTGGCCGCCGAGCGTCGGCGGATGCCATGGACTCCGGTGGCGAAGGAGTACGTCTTCGACGGGCCCGTCGGCAACGCGAGCCTGCTCGATCTGTTCGACGGTCGACGCCAGCTGATTGTCTACCGCGCGTTCTTCCAAGCCGACGTGCACGGCTGGCCCGAACACGCCTGCGTCGGCTGCTCTTTGATGGCCGACCATGTTCCCAACTTGGCCCACCTAAACGCCCGCGACACCACGTTCGTATACGCCTCGCCCGCATCGCAAGACGACATCGAGCGAGTGAAGGCCCGCATGGGTTGGGAGCACATCCCGTGGTACACCATCACCGACGACTTCGACAAAGACTTCGGCTGCGACGAGTGGCACGCCACGAACGCGTTCATCCGTGACGGCGACGATCAGATCTTCCGCACCTACTCCATCAACAACAGGGGCGACGAAGCATTCGTGGCTACCTGGAGCCTGCTCGACATGACCGCGCTTGGGCGACAAGAGGAGTGGGAGGATTCGCCGGAGGGTTATCCGCAGACCCCGCCGTACGAATGGTGGGCCTGGCACGACGCATACGCGGAGCACACACCTTCACGATGGTTCGGCGAGCCCGACCCCAACGACCCGAACGACCAACGGCCGCCGCACAAGCACACTTAGGCCGGCACGCTCGCGAGGGCCTGGTCTATGCAGTGCGACCAACGATGCGTGTCGACGGCTGAAAATGCCGTCTCTCCGCCGAACGCACTGGAGATGACGATGTCCGGCTGTACCGTGCCCAGCAACTCGAGGCTGGACCTCAACTCTGAGGCGCCACCCCGACCTGGCACAAGGAACGTCGACCAGGTGCCGTCGCCGGCTGGAAACATCGTGTCCCCGGTGAACAGATAGATCTCGCCGTCGACTCCACGTACGAGATAGCACGTGCTGCCGTCCGAATGTCCGGGCGTGGGAATTGCGTCGACGCTGTTCGAGTCGACGTTCCGTCGAGCGCCCACTGGTGCATCGACGTGCCCGTGACGGCCGATGGCGTCCAGCTCCGCCGCCGGTGCATGCAATCGGGAGCCGAATCGATCGGTGATGCGGGACAACATCGGGCCTGCTTCGTCGAGGTGTGACAGGTACTGGGCGCTCACGCCGCCGAGCCCTTCGATGGCCTCGAAGTCGGCGTCGGAGGCCGGGCTGTAGAACAAGACGTTGGCGCTGGGCCCACGCCACAAATACGCGTGCGTGGTCAGCCCGGAAACGGTGAATCCTCACGAGTCTCAAAGAGATCGGTTCGGATCTGGGTCATGGTGGTAGTCATGGCTTCACCGTGCGTCCTCAACCGGACTTGAGGTCAAGCCTCAATCGCTAGGCCGCCGGGCGGGGATCCCGCGTGTAGGCAGCCCACGTTTGCGCTTCGCTGGGTAGTGGCAGATAGGTGTGCCCGCATTCCAGGAGCCAGGCACCGCGGCCGGCCAACCTTGTCAACCGGAATCGGTTGCAATATCGACAGTGCGCCATGATTTCAACTCCTTTCGCATTTAGCGGATTCGTCCTGTGTAAAGACGGTATGGACTGGCGGCGGTCACCAAAACGGGTCGTGCGCCCCTGCGTGGCCGGCTGGTTTGGGGGCTTTCCCCGCGGACGGCATGGGGGGTTAGGGGGTGGCCAGCAACTTCTGGTCGAGCCGCTGGCTTGAACACAGCTGATCGTCAACTCCGGCATGTCTCCTTCGATGCCGACCACCGTTGCTAGCGAGCCGCCGCCGCACCGATGCCGCGTCCACCCACCACGCGTGCACCCATCAGCGTTCACCCGAATCACGTCCACCTTTTCCTGACCAGAGCCCGCCTCGGCACAACGAGCAACGCGGCGGTTTAGTCGGCGGACTTCTTTAGCTGACGGATTGCGACACGCGGGTTCGCAGGAACCACACAGCATTCCGTGCGCGGCAACAGGACGATCGCGCTGATATTCTGCGAACGCTGGCGCGTGCGTGACCGCGGGAGGCGGATCGCCCGGCCGGCGGTCGCCGCGGCGTGGCCCGAACGAAACAGTAGAGTCCCTCACGAAAAGAGCGTTGTGCGCAGCGGAGAGATCAAGGCCCTGTCCGGCCTGCGCATCGTCGCCGCAGTGTGGGTAGTGCTGTTTCACTTTCGCCCGATGTTGGATCAAGCTGCGCCCGGTTTCAGGTCCGCCCTCGCGCCGGTGCTCAACTGCGGTGCACAAGGCGTCGACCTGTTCTTCATCCTCAGTGGGTTCGTGCTGACCTGGAATTACCTCGACCGCTTGGGTGAGTCGTGGTCGACGCGGGCGACGCTGCACTTCCTGTGGCTACGACTGGCCAGGGTCTGGCCGGTGTATCTGGTCACGCTGCACCTGGCGGCGCTGTGGATCATCTTCACGCTCAACGTCGGTCACGAGCCGTCAAAGGTCGCCGACCAGCTCAACGCCGTCAGCTACGTGCGCCAACTGTTGCTGATGCAGCTGTGGTTCCAGCCGTACTTCGACGGGTCGAGTTGGGACGGACCCGCATGGTCGATCAGCGCTGAATGGCTGGCATATCTGCTGTTCGGCCTGTTGGTGCTGGTGATCTTCCGGATAGCCCGCGCGACAAGAGCCAGGGGATTGGTGTGGCTGGCGCTCGCCGCGTCGCTGCCGCCGATGCTGCTCCTGTTCGCCAGCGGTCACTTCTACACACCGTGGAGCTGGCTTCCGCGGATCGTCATGCAGTTCACCGCAGGCGCGCTGGCCTGTGCAGCGGTTCGCAAGCTGCAGCTGTCCGACCGAGCGCGCCGCGGCGCCGGCGGCCTGTCTGTGATGCTCGGCGTCGCCATCGTCGGCATTCTGTACCTCTTGGATGCACATCCCGTGGACAGGATGGTTGACTCGAGCGGGCTCGTCGACGTGCTGTTCGTGCCGCTGGTCGTGACGTTGGCGATTGGCATCGGCAGCTTGCCGCGACTGCTGTCCACCCGGGTGATGGTGTACTGCGGGCACATCTCGTTCAGCCTGTACATGGTGCACGAATTGGTGCACACGGCATGGAATTGGACCGCGGAGCAGTTCGGGATCATCCTCGCGCCCAGCTGGTCGGCAAAGTTGATAGTGGTTGGCGTGCTGGCGATTGCCTTCATCGGTGCAGCGTTGCTGTACCACTTCGTCGAAGAACCTGCCCGGATCTGGATGCGCAGAATGGTCAAGACTCGAGACACTCAACCCGGCGCCGCAGATGCACGAGCAGAAGCCCGGACCGAGGCCGCCGACCCGGCGCACGGGAAGCTCCAACCGCTCCACGGCCCCCGTCAGATGCCGGCGAATGCCGTCGCTGCCCGCGCGGGTTGATCATTGGCAGACAGCCGAATCCTGCTGCGCCCGATGACAAAGCAGCAGTTCTGTAACGCATCGCTCACAAATTCATCGCGGCCGACTTTTTCGCCAGTTGGGCCGTACGCTGTTCCGGTGAGTCGTCTGATCACGGCCATCGTCACGATCGCCGTACTGCTCGCCACGGTTGTTGAGCACCGAACACCGGTGAGGCACAACGAAACACTGAATCAGGCCGTCTCGGTGAATCACATCGCGGTGATCGGCGACTCCTATACGACCGGAGGCGATCTAGGCGGGCTCGGTTCCAAGGGATGGACAGCTCGCGCCTGGCAGTGGCTCGCTCAGCAAGGGGTAGCCATCTCGGCCGACGTGGCGGCCGAGGGCGGCGCCGGCTACGGCACGCGCGGAAACCATGGCAGCGTCTTCGAAGACTTGACGGCTGACGCGGTCAAGCCCGACGACGTGTTGGTGGTGTTCTTCGGGTCCCGCAACGACCAAGCCGTCGACCCGACACAGCTGTCGATTCTGGCGTGGGGCACGTTTCAACTCGCTCGGCGCACCGCGCCGAAGGCACAGTTCCTCGTAATCGGGCCGCCCTGGCCCACTTCCGACCCGCCCGATGCCGTCCTGCGTATCCGCGACGCACTGAAATATCAGGCGGCGGTCGCAGGCGCGACGTTCATCGATCCGATCGCCACCGGGTGGTTCGTCGGCAGGCCGGACCTCATCGGCAAGGACGGGGTACATCCCACCGACGCGGGGCATGCCTACATGGCCGAAATGATCGCGCCGTTGATCCGCGCCCAGTTGTCGTGACACATCCGCGAAAGATAGCGCCCCGCAAGCCGTGTCAGCTTGCGGGGCGCCATTCTTAGTTGATCAGGCCAGGTCGAACCTGTCGTTGTTCATCACCTTGACCCAGGCCTTGACGAAGTCCGCAACGAACTTCTCCTTGGCGTCGTCCTGGGCGTAGACCTCGGCGAGTGCACGCAGTACCGAGTTCGAACCGAAGACCAGGTCGTTCGCCGTGGCCGTGTACTTCTTCTGGCCTGTGGCGCGGTCGGTGCCGTCGTAGACGTTCTCCGCGGATTCCGACACCTTCCACTCCGTGCCGAGGTCGAGCAGGTTGACGAAGAAGTCGTTCGTCAGCACACCCGGCTTGTCGGTGAACACGCCGTGGTTGCTGCCGCCGTGGTTGGCACCCAGCGCACGCAACCCGCCGATGAGCGCCGTCAGCTCGGGAGCGGTGGCGTCCAGCAAGTACGCCTTCTCCAGCAGCAACCTCTCGAGTGGCTGCTTCTCACCTGGCCGGACGTAGTTGCGGAAGCCATCGAACTTCGGTTCAAGGACGCCGAACGCCTCCACATCGGTGTTCTCCTGCGACGCGTCCGTCCGTCCCGGCGCGAACGGCACCGTGACCGCAACCCCGCCATCCTTGGCGGCCTTCTCGACCGCCGCCGAACCGGCCAGCACGATCAGATCCGCCAGCGACACCTTCTTGCTACCGGCGCCGTTGAAGTCGTGCTGGATCTTCTCGAGCACGGGCAGCACCTTCGCCAGCTCGGACGGCTCGTTGACCTCCCAGTTTTTCGCCGGCTCGAGGCGCAGCCGCGCGCCGTTGGCACCGCCACGCTTGTCGGTGCTGCGGAAGCTAGCCGCCGACGACCACGCGGTCTTGACGAGCTGCGGAACTGACAAGCCGGAGTCAAGCACCTTGGCCTTCAGCGCCTTGATGTCCGCCTCGTCGATCAGCTCGCCCTCGACAGCCGGGACCGGGTCCTGCCACAGCTGCGGCTCGGCGACCCACGGTCCGAGGAAGCGGCTGATCGGCCCCATGTCGCGGTGCAGCAGCTTGTACCACGCCTTGCCGAACGCCTCGTTGAGTTCCTCGGGATGATCCAGCCAGCGCCGGGTGATCGGGCCGTAGATCGGATCGACCCGCATGGAGACGTCGGTGACCAGCATCGTGGGCTTGCGCGCGGGACCGCCGAATGGGTCGGGGATGGTCGCCTCGGCATCTTTGGCTTCGAACTGCCACGCACCGGCGGGACTCTTCACCAGCTCCCACTCGTTGCCGTAAAGGATCTCCAGGTACGCGTTGCTCCACTGTGTCGGCGTGGGGGTCCACACGACCTCGAGGCCGCTGGTAATGGAGTCGCCGGCCTTGCCGGAACCGAACGGGCACTTCCAGCCCAGGCCCTGCTGCTCGATGGGGGCACCCTCAGGCTCGGGGCCCATTCCATCGTCCGGACCCGCGCCGTGGGTCTTGCCGAGGGTGTGGCCGCCGACGATCAGCGCGGCGGTCTCCTCGTCGTTCATCGCCATCCGGCCGAACGTCTCACGGATGTCGATTGCTGCAGCCAGCGGATCCGGCTTGCCTTCGGGGCCTTCGGGATTGACGTAAATCAGGCCCATCGTAGTGGCGCCGTAGCGCTCCTCGAGCTGCCGCGCGGAGGCATCGGCGCCGGCGTAGCGCTTATCGGTGCCGAGCCACTCGGTTTCCTCGCCGAAGAGAACCTCTTCGGGCTCCCAGAAGTCGGGACGGCCGAACGCGAATCCGAAGGTTTCGAAGCCCGCCGACTCCAGCGCGGCGTTGCCCGCGAACACCAGCAGGTCGGCCCACGAGATCTTGTTGCCGTACTTCTTCTTGACCGGCCACAGGAGGCGACGGGCCTTGTCGAGGTTCGCGTTGTCGGGCCAGCTGTTGAGCGGTGCGAAGCGCTGCATGCCCTGGCCTGCGCCACCGCGTCCGTCGAAAATTCGGTAGGTGCCTGCGGCGTGCCAAGACAGCCTGATCATCAGGCCGGCGTAGCTGCCGTAGTCGGCGGGCCACCAGTCCTGCGAGGTGGTGATCACCGAGATCACATCGGCCTTGAGCGCCTCGACGTCGAGCTTTGCGAACTCCTTGGCGTAGTCGAAGTCGGCACCGAGCGGGTTGCCTTGGGGCGAATGTGAGTGCAACACCGACACATCGATCTGCTCGGGCCACCAGTCCTGGTTGGTCAGCGGAGCACCACTCTTGGGCTTGGGCGAATCGATTGCCGGATTCTCGCTATCGGACACAACATTCCTTCCGGGGATGGGTGATTCGGGCTGTGATCACGGGTGTGATCGCGAAACTTGTGATGCCGAGCAGTCGGGGCACAGCCCCCAATAGATGACCTCTGCCTCGTCGAGCACGAAGCCATCAAGAGCGCCATCGTCATCCGACGGCGTCAGGCAGGGTGCCTCGCCGACGGCACAGTCCACGTCGGCGATGACCCCACAAGACCGGCAGACCACGTGGTGGTGGTTGTCTCCAACGCGCGACTCGTAGCGAGCCACCGAGCCGGACGGCTGAATCCGCCGAACCAGACCGACGGTGGTCAGGGCGGCGAGCACGTCATAGACCGCCTGCCGCGACACTTCCGGCAGGGCGGCGCGCACGGACCCAAAAATCGTCTCGGTGTCCGCGTGCGGATGCGCGTGCACCGCCTCCAGCACCGCCAGCCGGGGGCGGGTCACGCGAAGATCAGCCGCACGCAGCTGATCCGCGTAATCCAGTGCGGGGGTCACGGGACCAATATTGTCCCTTTTCTGGAATCAGTCAAGTCTTTCTAAGGATGAATCTTCGGCGGCCCGGACCCGGTGAGGCTGGTGCCGCCGCGGCCGGAGAAAGAATCGCGTCGATTTGATGGGTCCCGCAACCAAGCTCGTTGCGGCAGTGTGTCGACCAATATCAGCAATACGCGAATCGTCCGGGCGCGCAACGCAACAGCGCGGCCGGACGATAGTGCGATGCACGCCGGCCCGGGAGGGCCGAGAAAGAGCCGGCATGAGTGATATCAGCCTGGCCGCGAAGCCGGCCGCCCTACCCTTCGTTCCCGTCACGGCGGAACCGGCGCCGCGGCCTCGTGACGTATTTGTGCCGGGCGATTCCCGCAGGCAGTCCGTATTCGGCAATGTCCGCCGTCGATTGCGCTGGCCGCTGGGTGTCTACACGACCCCGGTGCTGATCCTCATCGTGTGGGAGTTCCTCGCCAAGGCCGGAGTCCTCAAGCCGACGTACGCACCGGCACCCACCGACATCGTCAGCACGACAGTGGAGCTGTGGAGGGATGGGGTTCTCGGTCCCGATCTGGCGATCTCGTTGCAGCGGGCGGGGATTGGTCTCGGGATCGGCTTGGCCGTCGGCATCGTGGCAGGCGTGCTTGGCGGCTTTCTGCGCACCGGCGAGTATGTGTTCAACGGTGTCGCGCAGATCCTGAACACGGTCCCGTTGCTCGCGGTGTTGCCACTGTTCGTCGTGTGGTTCGGCATCGACGAACTGACGAAGGTCTTGTTGATCGCCTTCGGAGCCGGCGTGCCGATGTACCTCAACCTGTTCGCGGCGATCCGTGGCGTCGATCAACGCCTGATCGAGATGGCCCGCACCAGCGGCGCGGGTTCATGGCGCGTAGTCACCCGAGTGTTGTTGCCCGGTGCGCTTCCCGGATTCCTGGTCGGCCTTCGCTTTTCGCTGGCCTACAGCATTCTGGGCCTGGTGGCCGCCGAGACGGTCAATGCCGACGAGGGGCTTGGTTTCCTGATCACCCAGGCCCAGACCTATCTGCAGACCAACAAGGTCTTCGTTGGGTTGGTCATCTACTCGATCCTCGGCCTCCTCGCCGACCAGTTCGTCCGGACTCTCGAGCGAGTGCTGCTGCGGTGGCGACCTAGTTATGAGGCCGTATGACCGCCACGACTGACGCAACGCCGCGCACCCAGACGGGTGTGCTCGTCGCGCAGGTCATCCGCAGGTTCGGTGATCGCACCGTGCTGGACCACCTCGACCTCACGATCGACGACGAAGAACTCGTCGTCCTCCTCGGACCCTCCGGTTGCGGCAAGAGCACGCTGCTTCGCCTACTGGCGGGGTTGGACAAGCCCGATGGCGGTCGCATCGAAGTGCCTGCCAATCGAGCGATCGTGTTCCAGGGTGACCGGCTGTTGCCATGGCAACGCGTTCTCCGCAACGTCACGTTGGGCCTACATGGATCGGACGCGGACGAACGTGCCCGCAAAGCGCTGGCTGAGGTGAGCCTGGCGGATCGCGAAAAGGCTTGGCCCAAGCAACTTTCCGGGGGCGAGGCACAGCGGGTCGCATTGGCCCGTGCTCTGGTTTCGGAGCCGGAGCTGGTGCTGCTCGACGAGCCGTTCGCAGCGCTGGACGCGATCACCAGGTTGCGCATGCATGACTTGGTTCGCGAGCTCCGCCGCAAACACCACGCATCCATGCTGCTCGTCACCCACGACGTCGATGAAGCCATCGCGCTCGCAGACCGGATCCTTGTCATGAGCAACGGACGAATCGGCGACGCGCACACCGTGTCGCTCTCGCCAGCAGAGCGGGAGGCGAGCGTCGCTCGTGAGCACCTCCGCGCAGCCCTGCTGGCAGGCCTCGGACTCGCCAGCCAGCACTGAACTCACCACCTCATTCTACTAAGTCCAGGAGAAGCCGTGTCCCACAAACATTTTCGACTCACGTTCGCCGCAGTGTTGCTCACTATTACGAGTGTGCTTGCCGCGTGCTCCTCATCGAAGGCACCCGACGCCCCACTGAGCAGTGCAGGTGGGTCGACGGCCGCCGCCCATCCGGAATGGAATCAGTACACGTTCACCATCGGTGACAACGGCGGCGACGGCACCGAGGAACTCGCGAAGATCACCGGTGTATTCAATGACGCGCCGTACAAGGTCAAGTTCGCCAGGTTCGACTATGGTCCGCCGCTCGTGCAGGCCGCCGCCTCAGGCGACATCGACCTCGGATCCGTCGGTGACGTTCCGCCGATCACCGGGGCGGCAAAGCAGTTCGGGTTCAAGATCGTCGCCGTCCAGCGCGGCGCCGATGCGACGAAGGCTGCTGAGAACATCATTGTGCCGAAGGGATCGCCGATTCAGAACCTGACCGACCTGAAGGGCAAGCGGATCGCCGTCCCGCAAGGCAGTTCGGCGCACGGCTTGGCACTTCTTGCCCTCAAAAGCGTTGGCTTGACGCCCAAGGATGTCGAGTTGGTCTACCTCAGCCCGGCGGCCGGCGGCACAGCATTCAACACGGGCAAGGTCGACGCTTGGTCAATCTGGAACCCGCAGTCGGCGCTCGCGGTGAAGGACGGGGCACGGATCATCGCCAAGGGCCTGCCCCCGATCGATCAGGTCAACAACTACTACGTGGCAAGCGAGAAATCGCTCAACGACCCAACCCGGCG
>JAVRPX010000264.1:0-3132 GCA_032161985.1 Mycobacterium sp. | reverse complement strand
GCTGTTGTGGATGGCCTTTCGGGAGCGCTGAGTTGCAGGCCATCGCTGACCGCCGGCGTGTCCGCAGTCGAGGCTGGTGCCGCCGAGGTTTCTCGGGGCATCGTCAGCACTCTCACCTTGTATGGCTGTCGACCGTCAGGTAATTCCGCCGGGGTGTCTGTCATGTAATTCCGCCACCGGTGGGCCTCGGGTGTAGGTCTACCGGGCTGGCGTGGTGTTGTCCACCGGCGCGTTAGCGCCGGGTCTCTTTCGGGGTCGGTAGCTGGGTCCGTCCATCAGGATCTGGTGGCTGGTGTTGATCAACCGGTCGAGTAGTGATTCGGCGACGACGGGGTTGGGGAACAGGTTGTACCAGTCCTTGGGCGAGCGGTTGGACGTCAGGATCAGCGGCTTGCCGTTGACGGCGCGGTCACTGATGAGTTCGTAGAGATCGTCGGCGTGCATCGCGGTGTGCTCGCGCATCGCGAAGTCGTCGAGGATCAGCACCAGCGGTTTGATGTATTCACGGATGCGTTGACCCCAGGTGCGATCAGCGTGACCGCCGGCCAGATCGGAGAGCACGCGGGAGGTTTTGGCGAAGCGGACGTCGCCGCCGCGACGTGCCACGGCATGCCCAAGTGCTTGTGCGACATGGGTTTTGCCGACACCGACGGGTCCGTAGAGGATGACTGATTCGGCGGCGTCGAGCCAGCGCAGTGCAGCCAGGTCGCGCAGCATCGCCGCAGGGAGCTTGGTGTTGGCGGTGAAGTCGAAGGATTCGAAGGTCGATTGTTCCTCGAAGCGGGCTCGGCGGATGCGCCGGGTCAGGGCGGCGGATTCGCGGCGGGCGATCTCGTCTTCGCAAAGCACCTGCAGGAAGTCGAGGTGCCCGAGGGTGCCGTCGCGGGTCTGTGCCAGCCGGGCGTCGAGGGTTTCGAGCATGCCGGTGAGTTTGAGGGTGCGCAGCGCATTGCGTAGCGCGGGGTCGAGGATGCTCATGTTGGTGATGTCCTTGTTTCAGATCGAATGATGTTGGGTGACAGACGGATACGATGTGAGATTCACGCGATCTCACCGGTGTTGGTGTCGAACGCTTCGGGTCCGCGCAGATGCGCTGCGGCGTGGGGTGCGGTGGGTTCGTTGAGGCCGTCGAGTTCAGTGCCGGCGGCCAAGATGCCCTTGACGGTGCGGTAGCTCGGATCGCCCACCGTAATCGCCCGCGCGCAAGCTGCCTCCAGGCGGACGTCGCCGACGGTCTTGCGGAGTGCGAGGACTCCTTGGGCGCTGCGCAGCCGGTGGATGGCGTTGACTTCCATGAACTCGGCGATGACCTGCGTGCAGGCCGGTCCGACCTCGGCGGCCACCCGGCGGCACCAGGTGGGGTTGCGCATCGTGAAGGCGATCTTCTCCGGCGGGTGGTGCTCGAAGTCGGTGGCCCGCCCGCTGTGGTGGGTGACGTGGGTGGCCACGACGTCCCCGCCGTGGACGATCTGCACGATGTCACCGCAGGTGCGGGCGTGGACCTGCTGGCCCATCAACCGCCACGGCACCGAGTACAGCGCCTTTCCGACCTTGACGTGGCAGTCGGTGGCGACCTTGCCCGAAGACCACACCGCAAGCTGGAACTCATTACGCGGCAACGGCAACAACGCCTGCTGCTCGACGGTGGCGAACACGAACCCGGGTTGCTGGCCGTCGAGCGCACGCGACGTGCGGACCCCGGCGACTTCACGACACCAGACCTCGGCGGCGGCCTGCATCTGCTCCACTGAGGTGAACTCGCGGCCCCGCCAGAACGAGTCCCGAACGTACTGCATCGGGCGCTCGACGCGCGGTTTGTCCTTCGGTTTGCTCGCCCGCGCCGGGTCGATCAGGCAGCGGTAGTGGGCAGCCAACTCGGCATAGGCCTTGTTGATCTTCGGGTCATACAGATCCGGCCGGGTCACACCGGTCTTCAGGTTGTCCGGGACCAGCCTGGCGGGGACACCGCCGAAGAACTCGAACGCCGCCACATGCGAAGCGCACCAGGAGGACTGGTGCATTCTGAGGACCGGTTGGACGAACAGGTGCCGCGAGTGGGCCAGCACCATCACGAACGCCCACACCGCGACGCGTCGACCACTGACCGGATCGAACCACATCCCGAGGCGGCCATAGTCGATCTGGGCCTCGCTGCCCGCCGGCACCAGTCCGCGTGCCACGGTCACTCTCTCCCGCGTCGCCTCTTCGGACAGGTTCGCCGAAATCCACCTCCGCACTGAGGATTCCGACGCTGCAACGCCATGGTCATCGCGCAGCCGCTGCGCCACCGTCGCCGCACTCACCTCCGCCTTGAGCCAGCCACGGATCCGATCGCGGTGCACCTCGATACCCGGCCAGGTCGTAGCCCGCAGACCGGGATCGGCGACCTCGGGAAACCACCTCGCAATATGGGCCGCCCACGCCAGCTCGGTGACCGGCTCACCACCGGGAGTCACCGACTCGGCGATCGCCGGCGCCAGATACTTCGCAATCGTCTTGCGGTCGATGCCCAAACTCTCCGCGAGCTGGCGCTGGGACCGGCCTGCATGCCAATGGGTCAACAACTCGATCAGGTCGAACACGTCGAAACTTCTCCTCGCCATCGGCGCCCTTCCTCACGAGTCAATCCGTGAGTCGAGCGAACCTGTCTGCGGGGCCCACAACCGGCTGCCACACCGCCCCGGGTGGGGGAATTACGTGACAGACGGGGTGGAGGAATTCCGTGACGGACAACCCCTCAAGCTGGGGGAATTAGATGACCGCTGACACTAAACAGTCTGTTCACGCTCCCTGCCAGGTCCTGGCAGTGTGGTAGATGGAATTGCCTTTGGCCTATGGTTCCACTCTTGCAACAAGATTCGTGTTGTGACCGGCCGTGGGGCAGCTGACGCGACGCAACGTTATCGGCGGCGAAGTGACCCGGACGCCCCGGTGGCGCAGGTTCAGCGCGGACATAGTCGGGTGTTATCGGCTATCCGACCCCAATGACGCTGTGATCGGACTAGAGCTCTTGACGACCCAGGAGAGCGGCACTGAGGTCGCTCCTTTCCGGTCTGAGGCTACTGGCCGGCTGACGCTACGGCCCGTTTGGCCGCCTCGACCAGATTGGAAGCGGCGCGGTT
The DNA here is from genome assembly GCA_032161985.1 of Mycobacterium sp. Lineage (GTDB taxonomy): Bacteria > Actinomycetota > Actinomycetes > Mycobacteriales > Mycobacteriaceae > Mycobacterium. The sequence continues at coordinate 10 of JAVRPX010000264.1, read as the reverse complement.
CATCTTCTTG
>JAVRPX010000263.1:0-4151 GCA_032161985.1 Mycobacterium sp. | reverse complement strand
CGGTATTCGCCTCGCCGCGCTCGGCCGTCGACGCAGCAGTCGATTCCCAGCGGGCACTGGAGTTGCCGGTGCGGATGGGGATCGCGACCGGCGAGGCCGAACTGCGCGGAGGCGACTACTTCGGCACGGTGCTCAACCGCACCGCGCGAGTTATGTCGGCCGGCCACGGCGGTCAGGTCCTGCTCGACGGCGCAACGGCCGGACTGCTCAGTGGGATCGATCTGATTTCTCTGGGGCCGAGGCGATTACGTGATATCGCTAAACCGGTCGACATGTTTCAGGTAAACGCGCCCGGCCTACGCACCGAATTCCCGCCCCTCAAGACGGTTGACCCCACGCCGGGAAACCTGCGCCCCGCAACGACCAGCTTTGTTGGCCGAGAGGCCGACATCGCCGAAGTGCAGGCCGCTCTCAAGGCACACCGCTTGGTGACGTTGACCGGCGTTGGCGGCGTGGGCAAGACGCGGTTGGCGTTAGAAGTCGCCTCCCGCTCAATGAACGACTATGCGGACGGCGTTTGGGTGATCGAACTTGCGCCAGTGGGCGATCCCGACGCGGTACCCGAAGTCGTCGCGGCCACCATGGGTATCACACAGCAGCCTGGTCTCAGCATGGCCGAGAGCATTGCTCGGGCACTCGAAGGTCGCTCGAGGCTAATGGTGTTCGACAACTGCGAACACATGCTCGATGCAGCCGCAGACATGATCGAAGCGATCTTCGCCCACTCATCGACCGTTGCCATTCTGGCAACCAGCCGAGAAGGCCTGCGGCTCAACGATGAACAGCTTTGGCCGGTGCCTTCGTTGGATGTGGGTGCAGGCGCCGATTCTGCCGCCGCGACATTGTTCATCGACCGGGCGCAAGCTGTGTCACCCGGTGTTTCGTTGACCGTGCCAGATGAGGCCGCCGTTGCGGTGGAGATATGCCACCGACTCGACGGCATACCACTGGCTATTGAGTTGGCCGCATCCCGCATGATGTCGATGACCGTCACCGAGGTCCGCGATCGCCTCGATGATCGCTTCCGGCTACTTGTCGGGTCACGGCGAGGGTTGGAGCGCCACCAAACTCTCCGCCACGCCGTGCAGTGGTCCTACGATCTGCTCGAAGACAATGAAAAAAGCCTGCTCGCAAGGAGTTCGGTGTTCGCAGGCGGGTTCGACCTAGCCGCCGCATGTGCGGTCACCGCCTCTGACGATGAGTTGGCCACACTGGATCTCCTCGATGCTCTGGTCCGCAAATCGCTCTTTGTCGCCGACCGGACGTCCGGCCGGACAAGATTCTCAATGCTGGAAACCATCCGCCAGTTCGCGGAGGAACAATTGGTGCTGGCCGACGGAGGCGACACGACCCGCGCCGCGCACGCCCGCCACTTCGCCAGGCGTCAGGCCGATGTATTAGCACTGTGGGATAGTTCGCGGCAACGCGAGGCTTACGACTGGTTTACCACCGAGCTTGCAAACCTTCGCGCAGCGTTTCGCTGGGCTGCCGATCATGACGACCTCGACACGGCGGCCGCCATCGCCGTCAACGCAACATTTCTCGGGTACCTCATCGAACAGTGGGAGCCCATCGCGTGGGCTGAGGAACTCATCCCCAACGCGGAAGCCGCCCAACATCCGCTGCTGGCGCAGCTCTACGTCGGGGCCTCTTTCTGCGCTGCGGTAGGACGGGCGGACGACTTCGTCCGATATGCCGAGGCCGCCAGGGCGGCAATAGCAAGCGGCCAGTTCGACGACGTGAACGAAGCGTTCGAATGTGCGGTCGCCGCTGGCTATAACACGACGGGTCGGCCCGACTTGGCCGTCGAGTGGTGCCGGGCCACGATCGCGCGCAATCCGGGCATTCCCACCCACGCCCAGGCGGTGATGGTCGTTGCGTTGGCCGTCACCGGGGCCACCGACGAAGCGATAGAAGCGTCGAAGGACATGCTCGCCATCGCCCACAATGCCGACAATCCTTGTCTGGCCGCAGCGTCGCTCCTCGCTTATGGCTGGGCCCGCCGGCAGGCCGATCCCACAGCCGCCTACGAAGCCCTCCGTCAGGCCTGGACGATCGCTGAAGAAAGCAGCAACCGACAGAACGCGTCGATCACCGCGGGACTTCTATCGGGACTCGCCACTTCCCGCGGCGAGTTCACCGACGCCTTTGACTACATCACCCAAACGATCCGCTACTACTACGATTCCGGCACCGTCGAGCTGATGCGCGTAACGCTCGGGATTCTCGTGGCGTTGCTCGATCGGCTCGGGTATCACCAACCGGCGGCCACCATCAGCGGGTTCGCCGCGCACTCCCTCGCGCGAACGGGTTTTCCCGAAATCGACGACGCAGTCGCCCATCTGCGCGAGGTTCTCGGTGGCGACGGCTACGATTCGCTTGCCCAGGCGGGGACCAACATGACCAACGCCGAAATGGCGACATACGCCTTTGACCAGATCGACGGTGCCCGGGCTCAGCTGTCACCGGCAGGTGAGCCGCAATGAACGCCACGGCGCAGTCGGGGGTGGTCACGTTCCTGTTCACCGATATCGAGGGTTCGACTCGTCGGTGGGAAGCAGATCCGGATGTCATGCGGGTCGCGCTGGAGGCGCACAACAAGGTCTTGCGTGAAGCCGTTGAGGCCAATGACGGGACAGTTTTCAACTACACCGGCGACGGGATGTGCGCAGTGTTTGCCTCTCCGCGTTCGGCCGTCGCCGCAGCAGTCGATGCCCAGCGGGCACTGGAGTTGCCGGTGCGGATGGGCATCGCCACCGGCGAGGCTGAACTACGGGGAGACGACTACTTCGGCATAGTGCTGAACCGCACCGCCAGGGTGATGGCCGCCGGCCACGGCGGGCAGGTCCTGCTCGACGGCGCAGCGGCGAGCCTGATCGGTGGCGTCAACCTGATTTCGTTGGGACCGAAGCGGTTACGCGATATCGCTAAACCGGTCGATGTCTTCCAAGTCACGGCCGACGGGCTGCGCACTGAGTTCCCGCCATTGAAGACGGTCGATCCGACACCAGGAAATCTTCGACCACCGACCACGAGCCTGGTTGGACGGGAAGCGGACCTAGCCGAGCTCGAGACAGCGCTCAAGGCGCACCGGTTGGTGACACTGACCGGTGTCGGCGGGGTTGGCAAGACCCGACTGGCGCTGGAGCTGGCAGCCCGATCGGCGTTCACATTCTCCGACGGGGTGTTCGTGATCGAACTTGCCGCCGTCGGCGATCCGGCCGCGGTGCCCGAGGCGGTTGCCGTCGCGCTCGGCATCACCCAGCAGCCGGGTTTGAGTGTTGGGGACAGCGTCGCCGCCGCCTTGGAGGGCCGATCACGACTCCTGGTGTTCGACAACTGCGAACACGTCCTGGATGCCGCCGCCGACATGATCGCGGCCATCTTGTCCCAGTCGGCGACGACACGAGTGCTCGCGACCAGCCGCGAAGGATTGCGGGTCTCCGACGAACAACTGTGGCCAGTCCCGTCACTCGATGTTGACTCCAGCGCCGCAGCTTTGTTCGTCGAGCGCGCGTTGGCCGTGGCGCCCGCCGCTTCACTGGCTGAGGCAGATGAGGCGGTCATCGAGGTCTGCCGTCGCGTTGACGGGATCCCACTGGCGATCGAACTGGCCGCCTCGCGAATGCAGTCCATGTCGGTGACCGAGCTGCGAGACCGCCTCGATGATCGCTTCCGCTTGTTGGTGGGATCGCGACGTGGTTTGGAACGCCATCAGACGCTGCGCCACGCGGTGCAGTGGTCACACGACCTGCTCGATGGAGCCGAAAAGCAGCTACTGGCAAGCTGTTCGGTGTTTTCGGGCGGCTTTGACCTCTTCGGTGCATGCGCGGTGACAGGATCCGACGATGAATTCGCCACGTTGGATCTCCTCGATTCGCTTGTGCGCAAGTCTCTTCTGGTGGCCGACTCGTCATCGGGACGGACCAGATTCTCGATGCTGGAGACGATCCGCCAGTTCGCCGAAGAACAGCTTGTACAGACCGGTAAGGCCGATGACGCGCGCAGCGCTCACACCCGATACTTCGCAGGTCGGGAGGCTGACGTCATGGCCCTGTGGGACGGACCGCGCCAACGGGAAGCCTATGAATGGCTCACCATCGAGCTGGCGAACCTGCGCGGCGCATTTCGGTGGGCCGCGGACAACGACC
>JAVRPX010000262.1:0-11253 GCA_032161985.1 Mycobacterium sp. | reverse complement strand
AGAATTCGCCGGCCCGCACGATCAGATAGTTCTCGTGGCAGCCGTACGAGTTGCCCGCCGAGTCGGTGTTGTTCTTGAACAGATAGATGTCGCCGCCGATGCCCTCGTCGGCCAGCCGCTGCTCGGCATCGATCAGCAGGTCCTCGAGCACCCGCTCGCCGGCGCGGTCATGGGTGACCAGCTGAGTAAGGTTGTCGCACTCGGCGGTGGCGTACTCCGGGTGGCTGCCAACGTCGAGATATAGCCGCGCACCGTTGCGCAAGAACACGTTCGAACTGCGGCCCCACGACACCACCCGCCGGAATAGGTAGCGGGCAACCTCGTCCGGGCTCAGCCGGCGATGGCCGTGGAACGTGCAGGTGACACCGAACTCGGTCTCGATGCCCATGATTCGTCGCTGCACCTCATCGAGACTACTGGTTGCTGCCCGACGACGGCGCGCAAGCCGCGCCGAACGACCGGTTGACAGTGGTTGGGGCGTCCGTCAAGGTCGGCCCATGACCGCCCCGTGGCGCGCCGTCGGGCTATTCGTATTGCTGACGATCTGCCTCAGCGGCATCTTCTGGGCGCTGATCAACGCCGCCCAGACGCCGAAGCGTTCGGGCTGGGCGGCGCGCCCGATTGGGTGGTGATCGCGATGTTCGTCGTCCTGACGGGCACCACCGGCATGTTCACGGGTGTCGCAGTGACCACCGATGAGGAGATCGGCTGGCGCGGCTTACTAGTTCCTGAGCTGGCGAAGGTGCTGCCGTTCACCGGTGTCGCCTTGGTTTCCGGTCCTGGCACTACCCGATCACCGCGGTCGTACTACCGCGATGCCGGCCTGCCCGCGTGGTTCTGGCTGCTGACGTTCACCTTCGTCGCGGTCGCGATCAGGTCCGCGCAGGCCTGGCTGCGGCTGAAAACCGACAGCGTGTGGCCGCCGATCTTCCTGCACGCCAGCCACAACCTCTGGATGCAATCGATCTTCACGCCGCTGACGACCGAAAAGGAGTACACGAAGTGGATCGCCGGCGACCTCGGTCTGGCATTCGTCGTGGTCGCTGCCGTTGTCGCGGTGGTGTTCTGGCTCAAGCGCGGTGAGTTGCCAGGCCCAGCCTGTGGATAACTTCTGCGTGACGGCTCACGGATCTGTCAGCATGAGGGCATGGGGGGACGAACCGAAGTCGATCTGACACAACTGCGAACTGTCGCCGACCATGTCATGCGGGCGGCAGACGCTATCGCTGAGATGCGTTGGCCAACACTCGATCCCGATGACCTGCAAGGGTCAGCAGTCGGGCGTATCGCCGCACCGGACCTTGTCGCCGCACGCCTGACCGACGTCGTCGCGAACATGCGCGGTTGGGCCGTGGCTGCGCACATGTCGGCCGACGCCCTTGAGCGCGCCGACCACCGCAATGGCGACTTGTTCCGCCCACGGTGACCCGGCCGACTGTCTCGCAAGCCGAAGCGTGGCAGCCGGATTCACTGCGGCGGCTGGCCGACGGATGGGATGAGGCGGCTCGCCGTCTGACGGCGCATGTCGACTCCGGCATGCGGGAAATCCACCGCAGCAACGAATTCTGGGCGGGCGCCACAGCCGACGCCGCCCGGGATAACGCGAGAGGCATTGTGACCGCCGGCGACGACGCGGCGCGGCGCCTTGTCATCGCTTCCGTCGCCGCCCGCGATGGCGCCGATCAGATCGCCGCGGCTCTCGCGTCGCTACGCACACTGCTCGCCGAAGCCCGCGACGGCGGATTCGACGTCGCCGATGACGCGACGGTGTCGATTCGCGCGGGTCCCCCGCCGCTGCTCGTCTCGCTGTCCGGCGGCGACCCTGTCGTAGCGCACGACATGCTGACCATGCGGGCCAACGAGCTGTCTGAGCGGATCACGGACGCACTGGACCGGCTTGGTGCGGCCGATGCCGACGCGGCCGCCGACATCTCGGAGGCGTTCGCGCCATCGCCGTTCCCAAGGGCCGCCGCGACGGTTCCCGCCGGTGCGTGGCCCGTTCAGGCGTCCGACGTGGTGGCGGGATGGCCGGCGATGAGTCAGCACCGGATCGACGAACAGATCGCGGCCATGACCCCGGCGCAGCGCCAACGACTGATCGCCGACTTCCCGCAGCAGGTCGGCAACACCGACGGCGTGCCGTGGGACATGCGCGTGGCCGCCAACCGCGTGAACATCGCGCAGGCGATCGTCGAAACAAAGGATCCGGGTCGCATCTCGCTCTATCGCAGCCTGCTCGGCGAGGTGGACGACCCGACAGGCAGCGGTCAGCGCGTCGACCGCCAGATCCTCGCCTTCGACCCCGGCCGGGCCTCCCTGGTCGAACTCAATGGCAACCTGTCGACCGCGAAGAGCGTGGCTGTGCTGGTCCCGGGGCTGAACACCACGCTCGAGGGCTCGCCAGCCAACACTGCGACCGCGCGCCGATTCGTCTCTGCCACCCGCGGCGACGTCGCGACCATCACGTATCTGGGTGGACGATTCCCCCAAGGGCGAAACATCGCGGCGGCCCTCGTCGACGCCGCGAACCCCCGGTATGCGCTGGACATGGCGCCGGGGCTGGTCGCCTTCAGCGAGGACGTCGACCGCACCGTCGACGCGACCGGACGGCCCATCCCCATCACCTACATCGGCCATTCCTACGGCGGGTCGATCGTGGGCACCGCCGAAGCGATCGGCCTGACCGCAGACCGGACGCTGTACGTGGCCGCAGCGGGCGCAGGGGTCGGTGTGGACGACCCCAGCGAATGGCACAACCGCAACCCCGATGTGCTGCGATTCTCCATGACCGCGCCTGGAGACTTCATCGAGGCAGTGCAGGGCATTCCCGACGGCCCACACGGTGCCGATCCCGATGAGATGAATGGTGTAATCCGTTTAACCACAGGGTATTACGACGACGGACGATTGATGGCAGGCCCGCAGGCGCACAGCGATATTCTGAACTGGCCGTCGGATGCGTGGCGCAACATCCTGGCAGTCATCACAGGTGATTCGGAAACCTTGCACCGATCCGGCTGAAATATGGCCAGAATGGGCCAATGTGGTCACGCAGCTCGCCCGTCGACGGGTTTCGATTGGCCTTCGACCGCTTCGGGACGCGGGGCGCGCCGGCGGTCGTGCTGCTGCACGGGTGGCCCGGGAACCGGCATGACTTTCGCCGAGTCGTTCAAATACTCGGCGGGGTCGCCGACATCATCGTTCCCGATTTGCGCGGTTTCGGCGGCTCGGACAAACACGAGGTGGCGGTGCGTCACTTCTACAGCGCCACCGCACAAGCCAGCAGCATCGTCGGACTAATCAAGGAACTGGGCCTGTCCGACGTCGTGATCGCCGGCTACGACGTCGGCAGCCGCGTCGCGCAGAGTGTCGCGCGAATGCATCCCGATCTGGTGCAGGCACTAGTGCTCTCTCCCCCGCTGCCCGGAGCGGGCGATCGCGTGCTCACAGCGCAGGCGCAGAGCGAGTTCTGGTATCAGTCATTCCACCAGCTTCCGCTCTCCGCACAGCTGATCGACGGCAATCCCGACGCAGTACGGGAGTATCTGGGGCACTTCTGGAATCACTGGTCCGGTCCGAACTTCAGTCTCCCCGACGACGATCTGGACCGCCTGGTATCGGATTACGCCCTCCCCGGTGCCTTCACCGCATCGATCGCGTGGTACCGCGCAGGCGCGGGAATGATCGCCCAGTCGCTGACCGAGTTGCCGCCCGAGCGGGCCATCAAGATCCACGCCCCGACGGATGTGCTGTGGCCACAGCACGATCCGCTGTTTCCGCAGCAGTGGGCCGATCGCCTAGAGCATTACTTCATCGACGTGCGACTGCACCTTGCCGACGGCGTTGGTCACTTCACACCGCTGGAGTGCCCGGATCAGTTCGCGGAGCTTGTCCTCATCCGCGCTCGACCCAGCCAAGGCGTCGGCTGACGGCGTCTGCCGCGGAGATAGTCTGCTTGGCGATCTCCTCAAACTGCTCGGGGCCCATCCGATAGGACGGTCCCGAAACACTCAGCGCCGCAATCACTTGCGCGTTGGCATCATGCACCGGCGCAGCGACGGCGTTTAGGCCTACCTCCAATTCCTCAGCGACACAAGCCCATCCGCGCTCGCGCACGGTCGCCAACTCCCGCTGAAGATCGGCGGTCTTCACAAAGGTGTTCTCGGTGAACGACTCAAGCATCGATGCCAGCCGGGCACGGACGTCGGCGGCATCCAGTCCCGCGAGTAAGACCTTGCCGCTCGACGTCGCATGGGCGGGACAGCTCTGGCCGACCCAGGTCCGCAGCGCGATCTCTGCGGGGCCGATCGCCTCGACGATGTTGACGATCCGGTCAGCGTCCAGGATCGCCAGGTTGGTGGTCTCGCCAACCTCGGCGGCAAGGCTGTCGCACACATCCTGACTGAGCTTGACCAGATCGAGATGTCCGCTGCTGGCTCTTGCCAGACGGGCGACCGAGAAGCCCAGCCGGTACTTACCGCGGTCGGATACCTGCTCGACATAGCCGCGTGACTCCAGCACCGTGATCAGCCGCGACACGGTCGACTTGTGCACCCCGAGTTCGGCGGCGATCTCGGTGACGCCTGCTTGTCCCAATTTCGCCAGAATCTCGAGCACCAGCAGGGCGCGGTCGACGGACTGCACCGCTGCGGCGGGCTTGTCGTATTCACGCTTCGCCATCGGTTACCAAGCCTATACGCGGGGGATGCCGAAATTGCCGACTCGCCGCCGTACCGCGGCGATCTCACGCAGCCCATCAGCGAGCAGGCTGCGGTTCAACGGCGACAACTCCGACATCGTGATCACGTCACCCGGTGTGTGGCCTGCCGACATCTGTTCAACCTGGTGGGCCATCCTCAGCCGCTGCAGCATCACGAAGACGTCGCACAGTGTTTCGGCGTCGCGTGGTCTGATCGCACCGGCTTGGGCGGCGGCGGACAGCCGGGTAGGTGTCGTCGCCGACGTGACATCGGCCGTCAAACCACCCCAGCGCGCCAGGTTGACGATCGGCGTGACGGCGTGATGCTTCAGGTCGAACGTTCCGCCCCTGCGCGACAACACATCTCGCAATGAGCGTGTACGGACCTTGCCGGACAACGCCTCAAGCAATTGCAGCCGCAGTGCATTCGGATGCGCGTCGCGCATCCGGCGATAAGCCGAAGGGACGGTGTGCAGCGTGGCATCGCCCCACACGACACGGCCGTCGAGAAGCAGAGACGATAGGATCAGACCGCGATCGCGCAGCGGATCATCCAGCCAGCCTTCCGCGGCGGCGAACCACTCCGACTGCGAGCGCGAGAACAGCGGGCTGGATGCGATGGCGTTGTTGCGGTCCGACGGCAATCCGCAGCCGTCCAGGATCTCATGAGCGCGAGCTGCGATCGCTCGCAATTGTGTGCTGGCCGAGGATAATTCGTCCTTCCATGACAGCGCGCTGTCCACGTCGGAGGACGGCATGGCCTCGCGTCGCGCCACGCTGCCCAGCGTCAGCCAGGCGAACCCTCCTGCAGGTGCCCGATCATCCTCGGCCAGCGCCAGTTCCAGCGCCTTGCGCACCAGACTGTCGATCACCACCGACAGGATTCCGCTTGTCGCCAAAGCTTTCGTCCCGTTGCGGAACAGCTCACTGGCGAGTCCGGTCACCCGCTGCCCGACCTTCTGCAACTCGGTGGCGTTGGCGGCCAAGCCAATCGACCGTCGCAGTATGAAGCTCTGACGGGCCGATGCCGCCAGTAGATCGGCGTCTTCAAGCACGCCGACGACTTCCCCGCGCGACGTCAGGACCGGCATGTGCCGCAGCCCGCACTCGAGCATCTCCATCAACACCGCGTCGGCAGTCAGGTCGGCGGTCACGCTGCGCGCGGGCGCGCTCATCACCCGGTCGATCGACACGTCGACAGCCAGTCCCGCGGCGACCACACGGGTCCGAAGGTCGCGGTCGGTGAAGATGCCGAGGCGCCCGTCTGGCAACCGGATGAGCGCGTATGACACGTGGTGCTCGGTCATCCGCACGACCGCGTCACGTACCGAGGTGTCGGGTGAGACGAGCAGCACCTCGCCATGCACCAGCTCGGCGACCGGCCTGCTATCGGTGGCGGGTGCGATCGTCGGCCGGTCGGCGGTGCCGAGATTCCACGCCGACGACGCCAGGAACGCCAGGCCGGCAGGCTTGGAGAACTGCGCCCGCACCAAGCCGCCGGGCAACCGGATCAAGGTGGCAGGCCCAGTCGTGCTGGCCTCGAAGTCCATACCGCCACCGGCCAGCAGCGGCATGTACCCGAAGATGCCGCCGGAGCCCACGGTGTCGATCGTGGTGGCGTCGCCGCTGTTGCGCAGCGCGACCTGTCCCCCGTGCACCATCCACACCTCGTCGGGCACCCGCGTCGCGTAGTCGGCAACCAGGGACCCGGCGGGAAACTCGACTAAGACCGACCCGGACGCCAGTTCCGTGAGTTCTTCATCGGACATCGCCTGGAACGGCGTGTGCTCGCCCAGGAAGGTCTTGAGGTCAGGTCTTTCGGATGAGGTCGGCACACTTCTCCGCCATCGTCATCACCGTGATGTTGGGGTTGACCGACCCTAGCTTGGGCATCGCCGACGCGTCCACGACACGCAGCCGCGACACACCCTTGACCCGCAGCTCAGGATCGAGCACCGACATCGGGTCGGTGACTGCTCCCATCCGGGCCGTCGCCGCCGGGTGGTACACGGTGTTATGACACTTGTGGATGTAGTCCAGCAGCTCGTCGTCGGTGGTCGCGTCGGGTCCCGGCGCGAGTTCCCGGCCCACCCAGGCGGCAAGCGGCGCCTGCTCGGCGATCTGCCGGGCGAGCCGAACACCGGTCAGCATGATGCGCTCGTCATAGCCGTCGGGATCGGTGAAGTACCTCGGATCGACCCGCGGCCGGTCCCGGAAATCACGCGACCGCAACCGCACCGTGCCGCGGGAGTGGCCCTGCGTCACGTTGGGAGTCAGGCAGAACCCGTTGTCCGTCGTCGGGTAGCCGCGGCGCAGCGTGTTCATGTCGAACGGCACGCTGCCGTAGTGCATCATCAGGTCCGGCTGGGTTACGCCGTCGTCAACCATGGTGAACAGCCCGATCTCCCACCACTGCGTCGACGTCGTGACCATCGGCCGCGACGCCTCCCAGAACACCAGCCCTTCGACGTGGTCATCGAGATTCGATCCGACGCCGGGGGAATCGACACGGACATCGATGCCGAACTCCCGCAAATGCTCCGCAGGCCCGATTCCGGACAGCATCAACAACTTCGGGGTGTCGATGGCGCCTGCCGTGACGATGACCTCGCGCCGCGCCGATACCACGTCGTGGCCGGTGAGGTCGGGCCGCTGGTAACGCACCCCTGTCGCGTTGAGCGACTCATCGAACAGAATCTCGGCGACCCACGAATCGGTGCGCACCTCGAGGTTCTTGCGGGCGCCGAGGATCGGATGCAGGTAGGCGTGCGAGGAGGACATCCGGGTGCCGTCCTCGGCCGCGTTGATCTGGAACCACCCGGCACCGGTTCGGACTGTCTCCCCTCGGTTGAACGCGACCGTGGGGAGTCCGACCATCGCGGCGGCCTCGAGAACCGCTGCACCGCATGGATCGTCGGGCGGCACATCGCGGAGCAGCACCGTCTCGGTGAGTCGCTTGGTCAGCGGCAGCACCTCGGCGGCGCTCCACCCGGCGGCGCCCATCTCCACCCACTCGTCCAAACATTCGGCGGGCGGCCAGAACGCGATGCACGAGTTGTGCGACGAACAACCCCCGAGGACTTTGGCCCGTGCATGCCGCATGAACGAGTTGCCCCGCTCCTGCGGCTCGACGGGATAGTCCCAGTCGTAACCCGAATCCAGCAGATGCATCCATTCCGACAACACCAGGATGTTGTCGTCGCCGACGTCTGATGGTCCGGCCTCGACCAGACACACGGTCACGTCGGGGTCCTCGGACAGCCGCGCCGCCAGTGCACAGCCGGCGGTGCCCCCTCCGGCGATCACATAGTCGAACGTCCCATCGTCAGACATCAGGCCTGCTCGTAAGGACTCTGCGCCTCGGTCTTGGTAGCGGCCGCGTGGGACTCCAGAGTGCCAATGTGGTGGCGGCCCTTGACGAAGTACCACAGCAGACCCGAGCCGAGGATCACGCCGATGTAGACGAACGCGCCCCAGGTGTTATACCAGGGCTCGCCGTATACCGAGGCGCGCGGCCACGCGAGGTTCAGGGCCATCAGCGAGCCCCACAGCACCGCGAAGATGTTGACCGGCAGGCCCCACTTGCCCATCGTGAAGTAGCCGCCCTCTTTGAGATCCTTTGGCGGCCATTGCCCTTGGAAACGCTTCTTCAGCATTGGCCCGGTCACCATCAGGTAGGCCAGGTAGATCATGATGATCGCGATTGACGTCAGAACCGTAAAGATCTTGGGCTGGCCGATGTTGATCACCAGGATGATCGCTGCGATCAAACCAATCACGACCGCGGGGACGATCGGGGTCTGGGTCTTCGGGTGCACCCGGGCGAGCTTCTCCCCGAACGGAAGTGCGTTGTCGCGGGCCATCGCGAAGGTCAGCCGAATGGCCGCGGTGTGCACGGCCAGAGTGCAGACCGTGACCGCGACGACGATGCAGATCAGGAAGACCGTTCCGAGCGGGCCCCACATCACCTGCTCCACGATGTACTGCAGGCCGCCACTGCTCTCGCCGATCTTGGGATCCTCGAGGTTGGGCGCCGACATCACCGCGAACACCAGGATGCCGCCGCCGATCACGAATGAGGCCAGGATCGCGCGCGCGATCGCCTTGGGTGCCGTGCGGCGGGGTTCGACGGTCTCCTCGCCGAGTGAGCTCGCGGTGTCGAAGCCGTACATCACGTACAACGACGCCAGCGACGCGACCAGGAACGCTCCGAGATAGCCTGCGCTCTCGCCGGCACCGTAACCGTTGGTGGAGAAGAAGATCTGCGGGCCTCGTTTGACGTTAAGCGCCAGGATGATCACGATCAGTATTGCCGCGATCAGCTCGATGAACACTCCCGCACTGTTGATTCGCGACATCAACTTCACGCCGAGCGCATTGATCAGTGTGGTGAATACGATCAGCACCGTGCCGAGAATGACGGCGTTGGTGGCGAAGTCGTATTCGCCGGTACCGTCGCCGATGATCTGGAAGCCGCTCCATATCCGCGGCAGGTTGAGCTGGTAGGCGAGCACCACCGCGGAGATCGTCACGATCGACGCGGTCAGCATCAGCCAGTCCGACGACCAGCCGACCAGGCGGCTGCCCAACTTCTTCGACCAGTTGTAAACCGAGCCCGCGACGGGGTACTTCGCGGCCAGCTCCATGAAGCACAGCGCGACCGCCATCTGTCCGACGAACACCATCGGCCACGACCACAGGTAGGCCGGGCCGCCGGTGCCGAAGCCGAAGTAGAAGAGCTGGAACGTGCCGGTGAGGATCGAGATGTAGCTGACCCCGGCCGCAAAGCTCGCGAACTTGCCGATGCTGCGGTCAAGCGATTCCTTATAGCCGAATTCTTCCATGCCGCTGTCGGCATGCGGCTCATTTATCACCATGAGGTCGTCCTCTCTAGCCCTTGAACCAGCCGGCGGGTTGGGGTGTGGTGTTCTGCCAGATGTGCTTGATCTCTTGGTATTCCGTGAGCCCGGTTGGCCCGAGCTCGCGACCGTTGCCGGACTTTCCGAATCCGCCCCACTCCGCCGCCGCGGTGTAGTAGCCGAAGTCGTTGAGCCACACCGTGCCGTGCCGCAGCGCCCGCACCACACGTTCGCCCCGCGCCGGATCGGATGTCCGAACACCCGCCGCGAGACCGTATTCCGTGTCGTTGCCGAGGGTTATCGCCTCGGCCTCGGTGGTGAATCGCTCCACCGTGAGAATCGGCCCGAAGGTCTCCTCCTGGACGATCCGCATCGACCGATCACACCGGTCGAAGATCGTTGGCAGATAGAAGCTGCCCTTTGCCAGCGACGGGTCGCTTGGTCGCGCGCCGCCGGTGACCAGCTTTGCGCCCTCGGAAATCCCTTGCTGAACATGGGCTTCTACCTTGGCGCGGTGCTGCTCGGAGACCAGCGGCCCCGTCTCACTGGCCGGGTTCATGCCGTCTCCGACGCGGATCTTCTCGGCGCGGGCCGCCAGTTCGGCGACGAAGTCGTCGGCGATCTGCTCTTCGACGATCAGCCGGGTTCCTGCGGAGCAAACCTGCCCCGAGTGCAGGAAGACCCCGGTCAGCACGTGGTCGACCGCGCTGTCCCAATCCGCGTCGGCGAACACGATATGCGGGTTCTTGCCGCCGAGTTCGACGGCGACCTTGGTGACGTGTTCTGCGGCGACTTTCGCGATGGTTCGGCCGGTGGCCAACCCCCCGGTGAATGAGATGAAGTCGACGTCCGGGTTGTCGGTCAGCGCCGCCCCGAGCACCGCACCACTGCCCTGAACCAGATTCACCACCGACGGTGGCACACCCGCCTCGTCGAGTAGGTGCATGAAAGCGATGGTGCTCAGCGGGGTGACCTCACTGGGCTTGGCCACCATCGTGCAACCGGCGGCCAATGCGGGTGCGATCTTCCATGACATCTGCAGCAGCGGGTAGTTCCACGGCGCGATGAGCACACAGACGCCGATGGGTTCGCGGACCACACGGCTGATGACGGCCGGGTCGCCGACGTCGACGAGCCGGTCGGACTCGCTGCCTGCCAGCCGGGAGTAGTAGCGGAACACCGATGTGACGTCGTCGATGTCGATGCCGCTTTCGACCAGGGTCTTTCCGGTGTCCCGTGTTTCCAGCGACGCTAGATCGTCTTTGTCCCGCTGCAGCAGGTCGGCGATCCGGTCGAGCAGCGCGGCCCGTTCGCCTACCGGGGTAGCGGGCCAGGCGCCGTCGTCGAACGCCTTGCGCGCGGCTGCGACGGCGGCACGCGCGTCGTCGGGGGTGGCCTCGTCGACGACGGCGGCGACGCTACCGTCGGCTGGGTTGATGATTTCGCGCGTTCCACCGTCGGACGCGTGCCGCCACTGCCCGCCGATACAGAGATCCGGTTCACCGTTCATCACGCTCACCTCGCCTCGCCGACACGGGACACTACCCACTGATGGAACTCCGCGATGTGGTGTTCGGCAGGAACGAGAACACCGCCATGCCGGTACGCCCGTGACGACATCGCCGGCTGCGTTCGCTCGCAGGCGTCGAAGTCCTGCTCATTGACTCGGTGGAACAGCTCGACCGAGTGGGACAC
>JAVRPX010000261.1:0-2729 GCA_032161985.1 Mycobacterium sp. | reverse complement strand
GAGGTCGACGCCGGGGTGGGCGGTCGCGCCGCGGTGCAGATCGGGCGGCGGCTGGCCCGGCTGGCCCGCACCCACCAGGTCATCGTCGTCACCCACCTGCCGCAGGTCGCCGCCTACGCTGACGTCCACCTGGTCGTCGACAGCGGCGGCCGGAACAAGTCCAGCGGGGTGCGCCGCCTCGACGACGACGACCGTGTCGCCGAATTGGCCCGCATGCTGGCCGGGCTGGGGGAGTCCGACAGCGGCCGGGCGCACGCCCGCGAACTGCTCGACGCAGCGCAAAGCGACCGCGGGGAGTGAGTCAGGCGCCCCGCGGGCGTGTTGCAGATATTACAAAAGGTACATATGGGGCTGATGGTACGGCGCGCCTCCCCCTTCTAGCTGCCGTTCCTCGACAGAATCGGCCCCATGAAGATGTCAGCGCTGCTATCGCGTACTGCCAGCTCACGGCCGGGCATCACCGGCACCGCCCGGGTTGACCGTGACATCGAACGGCTGCTGCGGCGGGTCGCCCCCGGCGACATCGTCGTCATCGACGCTCTGGACTTGGACCGGATCACCGCGGACGCGCTCGTCGAGGCCGACGTCGCTGCCGTCGTCAATGCGTAGCCGTCGATCTCCGGCCGCTATCCCAACCTCGGGCCCGAGGTGCTCGTCGCCAACGGCGTCACGCTGATCGACGAAACCGGCCCCGAGGTCTTCAAGAAGGTCAAGGACGGTGCGCGCGTGCGGCTCCACGAGGGCGGCGTGTACTCCGGCGACCGCCGGCTGATCCTGGGCACCGAACGCACCGATCACGAGATAAACGAGTTGATGCACGAGGCCAAGAGCGGCCTGGTGGCTCACCTCGAGGCGTTCGCCGGAAACACGATCGAATTCATCCGCAGCGAGAGTCCGCTGCTGATCGACGGAATCGGCATCCCGGACATCGACGTCGACGTCAACCGCCGACACGTCGTCATCGTCGCCGAGGAACCCAACGCCGCCGCCGACCTGAAGGCGCTCAAGCCGTTCATGAAGGAGTACCAACCGGTTCTGGTCGGCGTCGGCACCGGTGCCGATGTGTTGCGCAAGGCCGGATATCGGCCGCAGCTCATTGTCGGGGACCCCGACAGAATCAGCGCCGAAACGTTGAGATGCGGGGCTCAGGTGGTGTTGCCGGCCGACGCCGACGGTCACGCGGCGGGACTCGAGCGGATCCAGGATCTGGGCGTCGGAGCGATGACGTTCCCCGCCGCAGGCTCAGCCGCCGATCTGGCACTGCTGCTGTGTGATCACCACGGCGCGTCGCTGATCGTCACCGTGGGTCACACCGCCAGTATCGAGGAGTTCTTCGACCGGTCACGGCAACGCAGTAATCCGTCGACCTTCCTGACCCGGCTCAAGGTCGGCGACAAACTGGTCGACGCCAAGGCAGTTGCCACGTTGTACCGCAGCCGGGTGTCCGGAGGGGCTATCGCGCTGCTGGTGCTCGCCATGCTGATTGCGGTGATCGTCGCGCTGTGGGTGTCGCGCGCCGACGTGGCGTTCCTGGACTGGATCGTCGATTACTGGAACCGGTTCTCGTTGTGGGTCCAGGGCTGGGTCACCTGAGGGGGCCACGTGATTTCGCTACGCACACACGCGATTTCGTTGGCGGCGGTGTTCCTTGCGCTCGCCATCGGGGTGGCGCTTGGTTCGGGGCTGCTGTCCAACACGTTGGTGTCCGGTCTGCGCGATGACAAGCAGGACTTACAGAACAAGATCAACACACTCACCGACGACAAGAATGCGCTGAACGAAAAGCTCAACGCCGCAGGTGAATTCGATGCGCAGATGTCGCCGCGGATCCTGCATGACGCGCTGGGCGGCAAGTCGGTGGTGGTGTTCCGCACCCCCGATGCCAACGACGACGACGTCGACGCCATGTCTCGGATGGTGGGGCAGGCCGGCGGAACGGTCACCGGGACCGTGGCGTTGACCCAGGAGTTCGTGGACGCCAACTCCGCGGAGAAGCTGTTGTCGGTGGTGAACTCGCCGATCGTGCCCGCAGGGGCGCAGTTAAGCACCACGTCGGTGGATCAGGGATCCCAAGCAGGCGATCTGTTGGGAATCGCCCTGCTGGTCAACAAGGATCCGAAGATTCAGGTGGTCGACGATGCCCAGCGCGACACTGTGCTCGCGGCGCTGCGCGACACCGGCTTCGTGACGTATGGCACCCAGCACATCGGGCCCGCCAACACTGCGCTGATCGTCACCGGCGGGGGATTGAGCGACGGCGCCGGCAATCAGGGTGCGACCGTCGCCCGGTTCGCGGCCGGGCTGGCCCCGCATGGCTCGGGCACGATCGTCGCAGGGCGCGACGGCTCCGGATCCGGCACCGCGGCGGTGGCCGTGACCAGGTCCGACGCCGGGTTGAGAGCGGCGGTCAGCACCGTCGACGACGTCGACGCCGAGTCCGGCCGGATGACTACGGCGCTGGCCCTGAGCGACCTGATCAACGGCGGGCGGCCCGGTCAGTACGGCGTCGGCCAGGGCGCGTCATCCGTAACGCTGCCGCAATAGTCCCGTTGCACGCGGGGGCCCACCCCATGGCGTGTCAGCGACGGCTTGTCGGTGTCGGTGTTAGGGTGGGGTTCCGTGGGTCGGCAGGCCCCAAACTAGGCAATCAGCCTAGAAAAGTAAGCCCTGCCCGTCGTCACGGAGGTTGCTCTTGCCAGCGCTACGCAAGCACCCGCAAGCCCCCACCA
>JAVRPX010000260.1:0-3860 GCA_032161985.1 Mycobacterium sp. | reverse complement strand
TTGACCGCCAGAACCTGGTGCAGCTGAACGACATTCGTCTCGAAGCCCAGGCGCGAACCGGCCATGTAGAGGCCCCACACCTTCGCGGTGGGCAACCCGACTTCTTCCACGGCCTCGTCCCAGTGCTCGACGAGATTGCGGCACCAGTCGCGCAGCGTCAACGCGTAGTGGTGCCGCAGGTTCTCCTCGTGCACGACTTCGAGGCCGATGTCTTGCGCCTCGGTGATGATGCGCCCGGAGCCGGTGAGCTCGCCGTCCGGGAAGACGTAGCGGTCGATGAAACCGCCCGCACTTGGCCCGGTCCGGTTGTCGGGGCGGGTGATGCAGTGGTTGAGCAGCAGCGCGCCGGTGCGCATCTTCGACTTGAGGAAGCGGAAGTACGACGGATAGTTATGCACGCCAATGTGTTCCGTCAGCCCGATCGACGACACCGCGTCGAAGCCCGACTCGCGCACGTCGCGGTAGTCGGCGTGGCGAACCTCGGCCAGGTCGGACAGGCCCTGCTCGGCGATCGCCTTCTGCGCCCAGGCCGCCTGCTCCTTCGACAGTGTGACGCCGATGGCCTCGACGCCGTGGCGGGCGGCGTAGCGGACCATGCCACCCCATCCGCAACCGACGTCGAGCAGTCGATCGCCCGGCTGCAGCCGCAGCTTCTCGAACACCAGCCGGTACTTGTCCTCCTGCGCCTCTTCCAACGTCGCATCCGGGTTCGGGTAGCAGGCGCACGTGTAGGTCATCGACGGGCCAAGCACCCACTCGTAGAACGTGTTTGACACGTCGTAGTGGTGGTGGATCGCGTCGGCGTCACGGGTTCGGCTGTGCCGCAAGCCTTCTGCGATGCGACGCCAGCGCGGCAGGGCCTCCTGCGGCGGCGGCGCGATCGGCCGCAGGTGCTCGATGCCGATCGAGCGAACGATGTTGGCGAGAACCCGCGCCGGGGGGCGCTTGAAGTCCATCTTCTCGGCCAGCGCCTTGAGCAGCTCGTACGGGTCGCCGGGGTGCACGCCGTGAGGTTCGACGTCGCCCGACACGTAGGCGCGGGCCAACCCCAGTTCGCCGGGCGCGGTGGCGAGGTACGTGGTGCCACGCGGGGTACGCAGATCCAGCCCGATCTGGGCGTCGTCGGGCCCGGCCTTGCTGCCGTCGTAGGCAGTGAACTTCAGTGGAAGTTGGCCGGCCGCGAAGATCTCCAGGATCTCGGCCAGCGTGAGTTTCCTGTCCGGCGCGTTTGTCTGATCCCTGAATGTCGTCATCGTCTTTGCACCGCCTTCGCATATAGATCTAACAGCCGTGAGTCCGGGTCGTAGGTCTTCTTTACGGTCTTGTAAGCCTCGCCGCCATAGAGTTCGTCGAATTCGTCGGGGGAGTAGTACGCATCGGAGTACAGCGACTTGTGCCCTTCTAGGTCGCTGACCTTGCGTTCGATCAGCTTGTTGGTATGGCCGTCGGTAGGCCCGACCGGCACCGACGACCAAAAGCCGACGTTGACGTAGGTGTGGTGCGGACGGATCGGGTAGAGCGGCCAGTCGCCGTCTTCCCGTAGCCGCAGCGGGCATAGCCAGATCGGTTCGATCGGGACGTTGTCCAGGAACCAGCCGAGGAACTCGGCGCAGCGCGCGATCGGCACCTCGATGTCCTGCACGACGCGCTCCCGGGGCGGGCGGCCGTTCCGCTTCTCGATGCGATCGGCAATGTTGAACCGCTGGTCATAGCCGATCAGCTTCCAGTAGAAGCTGCTGCGCCGGTAGCGCCGCGGCCAGAGCCTGCGGATCCGCGGATCCTGCGCGCCGAACGCCCGCGAGCACCAGAACCAGTCGGTGTCCCAGCGCCATAGGTAGTCGTGAATGGTGAGCCGGTCGTGCTTCTCGCCGTCGGGGTGCTGAATGGAGCGGTAGTAGATCTGCTGGCCGGTGTAGTCGCTGACCGTTCCCGGGGCGCCGGTCTGAAAGCCCAATGTCAGGTAGCTCTCGTCCGCGCTGAACACCACCCCGTCGAGGTAATCGACGGGCGCTCCGTCGTGGCCGCCGGTCTCGATGATGCGGTCCATGGCAGCGACCAGGTCTTCCAGCGAGTAAAACCTTACGTGCCGCAGTGCGACGAACGGTTTGACGGATTCCAGCTCGATCTTCAGCCGAACCGAATAGCCCAGTGTCCCATAGGAATTCGTGAATGCGCGATACAGGTCGGCATTCTGGTCGGGCGACGCGGTGACCACCTCACCTGTGCCGGTCAGGATGTCCATCTCCAGCACCGACTCATGTGGCAGGCCGTTGCGGAACGACGTCGACTCGATGCCCAGCCCCGTCACCGCCCCTCCCAGCGTGATGGTCTTCAGTTGCGGCACCACCAGCGGTGACAGGCCGTAGGGCAAGGTGGCCGCGACGAGGTCCTCGTAGGTGCACATGCCTGCGACGTCGGCGGTACGCGCATTGGGGTCGACGGCGATGACACCCGTCAGCCCCGAGACGTCAAGGCCCTTGCTCTTGGTCTTGGCACGCGCCCTAAACAGGTTCGACGTGGGTTTGGCGAGCCGGACAGTCGCGTTCGCGGGTATAGCCCGATAGCTCGCCAGCAGCCGCTGCACGCCCGCAGCGTGAGCAGTACGTGCGTCAGTCCCCTCAACAGACACACATATACGCTAGTCCGCGGCCGCAGCCGATGCGACCGCACACGATGACAGGAGAGCCATCTCATGGGACAGGTCAGCGCTTCCAGCACCGTCTTGATTGACGCCCCGCCGGAAAGCGTGTTGGCGGCGGTGTCGGATTACCAGACCGTGCGCCCGAAGATCCTGTCCGCGCACTACAGCGGCTACCAGGTGCTCGAAGGCGGGCAGGGCGCAGGCACCGTCGCCACCTGGAAGCTGCAGGCCACCAAGTCGCGGGTGCGCGATGTGAAAGCCACCGTCGACGTGGCAGGCCACACCGTCATCGAGAAGGACGCGAACTCGTCGATGATCACCAACTGGACCGTCGCGCCCGCAGGCCCGGGATCGTCCGTCACGGTCAAGACGTCCTGGCAGGGCGCAGGCGGCATCGGGGGCTTCTTCGAGAAGACGTTCGCGCCGCTCGGTTTGCGCAAGATCCAGGCCGAGGTGCTGGACAACCTCAAGAGGGAAGTCGAGAAGGGCTAGCTGGTCCGCGGCGGCTGCGCCCCCAGGAAGCCGGCGATCCCGCGGACGACGG
The DNA here is from genome assembly GCA_032161985.1 of Mycobacterium sp. GTDB lineage: Bacteria > Actinomycetota > Actinomycetes > Mycobacteriales > Mycobacteriaceae > Mycobacterium. Next base: position 675 of record JAVRPX010000260.1, on the reverse strand, counting down.
CATCGGCGTACTTCTGCCGGCCCTCAGGCGTCTTCATCAGGCCCGAGTCAACGGGGTTCTTCATGTTGCCGCATTCGACAAGGATCGACGGGTATTGCGCGAGGTTCAGGCCTGCGATGTCCGAGCGGGGGTCGAGGCCGTTCGAGCCGGTGTAGGTCGACGCCACGAATCCCGACGCGGCCAGCTGGTCGCGCATGACCTGCGCGAATTGGATCGAAGGCCCCGACTGCGCGGTATTCAGCGGCGGCGACGAGTACAGGACGTGGAAGCCGCGCCCGGTGGGCGGCCCGCCGTCGCCGTGGATGCTGACGATGGCATTGGGATGCAGCGCGTTGGCCATCGCGGCGCGTTCGTCGACGCAGGGCCCGAGGCCGGTGTCGTCGCCGCGCGACATCGCGGTCCGCACGCCGAGCGCCGTCAGCGCCTGGCGGATGCGCAGTGTGGTGTCCCAGGTGAAGCTGTGTTCGGGATACCCGTCGTCGGTGGCGGTGCCGCTGGCCTGGCAGTCCTTCGTGCCGCCGCGGCCGGTGGGCACCTGCTTGCTGATCGAGGCGTCGTTCGCGCCGTTGTGGCCGGGGTCGAGGAACACGATCATGCCGGCGATGTTGGCGGGGGCGGCAGATGCGGGGCTGACAAGCGTCGACGCGGCGATGAGCAGACCGACGGCGATCGCGG
>JAVRPX010000259.1:0-4135 GCA_032161985.1 Mycobacterium sp. | reverse complement strand
ACCGTCAGCATGTATGGTGCACGGCCACCCGGCATCTGACATCACCTTGCGCATCAAGAAGTTCTCCGCGAGCACGTCGGCCACGAAACGCTCCAGTCCGTTGTCCCGGGCGATTTGTCCAAGCCGGCCAAGCAACACGGTGCCCACACCCCGCATATGTTCTTGGTGCGCAACGACGATCGCCACTTCGGCGCATCCAGGCTCATTGCATATGTAGTAGCTGGCAACGCCGATTAGTCTGCCGCTTTCGAAGGCTCCCAGTGCGAACTGTTTGTTGGAGCGCTCGGCGAGTGACCTCGCCCAGTTCTTCAAGTAGGCCGGGTAGGCAGTGAAGAAACGAAAGTATCGCTCACTCTCAGTGAGTGTTTCGGATAGCGCGATGACGGCGCCGAGGTCATCCCGGTCGAGTCGCCGCAGTGAGACCAAACCCCCATCAAGGAGCTTTGCCTCTGAAGCGTGTTCCACGTAGTCGCTGCTCATAACGACCTCCTAGCAACGTCTAAGGCAGCCGCGCGACGAGGACCGGCACGCGCGCGGCCCGTCGAACCGCGCCATCCGACGCCGGCAAGTCGTCGACACAGACCACTACCGCGGAATCGTCTGCAGACGTGGACATTTCGATCTCCTTTAGCCGTAGTATCCCGTCAGGTTTCCTCAGGGTCGTTGGAATTACCTGCGGACGACAAGAATGGAACACTCGGCATGGGCAAGAATCGGGTGACTGTGCGGGCTAATGAGACTTGGTACGCAATCAACGTCTGTGCTGCCGATAACAGCGAGTGAAATCGCTTCGTCTGTGGTTTGCAGGAACGAGGCCATGCCGGTGCGCGTCGCGATGGGGTGAACGTCGACATCGGGGTAACGGTTCATCCAGTCGCTGACGCGGCGGGCAAGTTCATCGTAGGGAATCTCACCCAAGTCCCGCTGCCACGCTCCCAGCGCGAAGACGGCCTCGCCGCGCACGCGCGCTTCATCCATGGCCGCCTGCAGTACCGCGTCATTACCGGGCTCGTCGTTGACGACGACAGCGATCCGGCCACGAATGGGTGCCGGCGCATCGTTGGTGGCGCGAATGATCGCTACCGGGCAGTGTGCACGCGTGGCCAATGACACCGCGGTAGAGCCGAACAGCACGCGGGAAATACGGCCGACTCCTACGGATCCGACGCAGATCATCGAAGCCTCGCGAGACTCCTCGGCCAAGGTCTCGTCGACGTCGCCACTAAGGACTGCGGTCTCCACCTTCACTGGCTTTCCGGTGGCCTCAATGACGGCACGTGCCTGTCGCAGCGCCGTCTCGGCATATTCCTTATCGAGGCTGAATTGCACCTTCGGCGCGATGGACGCTTCCCTGATATGCGTGACGTGAGCGATGCGCAGCGGTACATCACGGCTGATGGCCTCGTCGATCGCCCAATTGGTGGCGTGGATCGCAGCTCTTGAGCCGTCGATACCCACGATGATCGCCCGAGGTGATTCCATGTGCTTCATCGCGTACTCCTGCTGCGTTGGCGGGGCACACCGTGGTGGCCGTTGCCGTGTGTCCTGAACGTTATTCGCCAGGTCGAGTAGCGGATGGAGCCATAGGCCCCTAATCGGGCGCCGTTGGTCCTTGCATCGGGTGTGCTGGCCTGACTCCCATTCGGGCGATCGTCAACGATCCACCCGGGCGTCTTGACTTCGTTCCGGCCGAGATTCGGACGCAACTCGACGGTCGTCCACGCGCACCGAGGTGTCGGCAGCGTCGGCGACTACGGGTAAGCTGCGCCGTGGTGCACTCCGCCAGGATGCCCGTGATCGTTGCCGGTCAGTCCTAGCGCGTGCTGTTCGAATCGCGGAGCTGTCACGGCAGCGGTGCCGACCAACGCAGCACGGTCCCTCCAGCGGCCGCGTCTTCGATTGTGAGAGCGCCGCCGACCGCGTCGGCACGCTCCCGCAAATTGCTCAGACCACTTTCAGTTACTGGCCTCGTGATGCCGTGGCCGGTGTCGCTGACTTCAATGCACAAGTCGTCTTCGACTTTGACGATGATGCTCAACGCTGTGGCATCGGCATGGCGAATCACATTGCTGACTGCCTCGCACACCACCGCTTCGGCGTGATCGGCCAGGGCGGCATCGACGACGGATAGCGGTCCGATGAACTGCACCGTGGTACGGACTTCGGAGGTGGAGAATTGTGCGATTGCGTCGTCGAGGCGCTGCCGCAATCGGGTTGTCTCGGTGGGTGCTCCATGCAAATCGAAGATCGCCGTACGGATCTCCTGGATGACGCCCTGCAAGTCATCGACGCTGTCAGCCAGTCGCCGTTGGACCTCGCTGGAGCGGGCTCGGGGGATGGTGCCCTGCAGCGCGAGTCCGACAGCGAAGAGGCGCTGAATGACATGATCGTGTAGGTCTCGCGCAATGCGATCCCGATCGGTCAGGACATCGAGTTCGCGCATCCGACGCTGTGTGCTCGCCAGCTGCCATGCTACGGCGGCTTGATCGGCGAAGGCGGCCATCATGTCGAGTTGTTCCTCAGTGAACGGCTGAGCGCCCTTCTGTCGCAGGGTGATTACCACGCCGGCGACAGTGTCGGCGGCGCGCAACGGAAGAACCAGCGCTGGGCCCGCATGGTCGAGGACGCCGAGTTCAACGTCGATCAGGTCCAATCGTCCGGGGGTTCGTTGCAGAAAAGCTTCACCGATGGACGTCCCCGCAATTGGTATCGGTTGGGTTGCAAGGGGAGTCCCATGTGCCGAAGCGATTTCGACCACGACGAGTTCTCCGATGTCGGCTGATGGGACGTCATCGTCGGCGGGAACCGCGACCACCGCGACTTCTGCGTCCGTCAGCTTGAGTGCCTCGTCGGCGACGAGCCGGAAAACGCGGGCGGGATCGGTACCCGCCAGCAGTTGGGTGGCGATGTCGCGGGTCGCCTCGATCCACTGTTGGCGTGTCTGGGACTGCTCGTAGTGCCGGGCATTGTCGATGGCGATACCGGCGGCAGCGGCCAGCGCCTGTGCCAGCACCTCGTCGTCCTCGCTGAAGGGCAGCCCTGTCGCTTTCTCCGTCAAATACAGATTTCCGTAGACCTCGTCGCGGATACGGACCGGGACGCCAAGGAAGGTTCGCATCGGCGGATGGTTGGGCGGAAACCCAACCGAAGCGGGGTGGTCATCGATGTGGTCCAGCCGGATAGGTGTCGGCTCATCGATCAACACCCCCAACACGCCAAGGCCCTGGGGCAACGGCCCGATCTTCTCTCGGGTGGCTTCGTCGATACCTTCGTAGATGAACTCGATGAGCTCGTGGTCGGTTCCGCGGACACCCAGCGCCCCGTAACGGGCGTCGATCAATTCGATAGCGGTGTGCACAATCGTGCGCAGCGTGGAGTCCAGGTCAAGCCCCGAGGTCACGACCAACATGGCATCGACTAGGCCGTCGAGCCGATCACGCCCTTTGACGATCTGCTCGACCCGATCTTGAACCTCGGTAAGCAGTTCACGCAGTCGAAGCTGCGACAACGTGTTGCGCAGTGGACGGACGCTGCCGGGTTCTTCGTCCGGCTCGACTGGGCCGGTCACGGCCTCCATTGTGGCACTCCGGCCGCGAACCGAGCGATGTTTCGCCTGCGTAATTTATTCGTCGGTACGTTCGGGTCTGCCGAGCTTCGAGACAAACACCGCTGCTTGCGTTCTGCGTTCCATCCCTAGCTTCGCCAACAACCGGGAAACGTAGTTCTTCACGGTCTTCTCGGCCAGAAACATCCTCGCGGCGATCTGCTTGTTTGTCAGCCCCTCACCGAGCAGGTCCAAAAGGACCCGCTCTTGGTCGGTCAGGCCCGACAGCGGGTCGGAGTGTTCGGCTGCGCCGCGAAGCTTCGCCATCAGGGCGGCCGCCGCCCGGTTGTCGAGTAGTGAACGGCCCGCCCCTACGTCTTTGATGGCCTTCGCGAGCTCCATCCCCTTGATGTCCTTGACGACGTATCCGCTGGCACCGGCCAGGATCGCATCAAGCATCGCTTCGTCGGAGGTGAACGATGTGAGCATCAGGCAGCGCAGATCGGGCATGCTGGACAGCAGGTCGCGGCATAGCTCGATCCCGTTGCCGTCGGGTAACCGGACGTCGAGCACCGCGACGTCGGGTCGAAG
>JAVRPX010000258.1:0-4014 GCA_032161985.1 Mycobacterium sp. | reverse complement strand
GGCTCATCTCGATGAGCGGGTGTACTGACGGGTCCGGGGTGTGCGACGACGGCAGCAGCTGCGGGTGGGTCTGCGGCACGTGGTAGCCCTCCATGAAGGCCGCGGTCGCCAGTTTCCAGTTCACCGGCAGCAGGCACGACTTCCACCACTCGACCCGCAGCGCCTCTACATTCCATTCGTCATGCCTTGACGCGAACGGCTCGACGCAGTCGCGCAGCGGCGGCGCATCGTCGTCGAGGTTGATCCACGCGCACCCGCCCCACAACTCGCACCTGACCGGGGCGAGGCGGAGCTCGTCGGCGCCGAGGTTGCCTTCGTCGAAAATCTCGGGCCGCAATACGAAGGTGTTGGCACCGTCGAGACCCCAGCACCATCCGTGGAACGGGCAGACGAAGTTGCGGCGCGAACCGCTGCCCTCGACGATCTTCATTCCGCGGTGGCGACATGAGTTGTAATAGGCGCGCACGGTGTCGTCGTCGAGCCGGACGACGATGACCGACTGGTCGAGGATCTCGTACTCGACGAAGTCGCCGCGTGACGGGATCTCCTCGAGCCGGCACGCCATCTGCCACACCCTGGGCCAGAACGACTCCGCCTCGAGGGCGTAGAACTCCTCGTCGTAGTAGCGCTGTTTGGGGATTCGGTCGACAGCATGGACTGCCCACGGAACGGGAAGCGGAGTCCAGTTCACTTCGGTCAATTGGCTCACCTTCTGCCTCGGCGAATGGGAATCACGATCGGCGAGCGATTTCGTATCTTACTAAAAATAGCAAGTTCGACTTGAGCGTTTGGTGCGCGAATAGTGGAGCTGCGATCACCAGGGAGGAATGATGGACAACTGGATCGACGAGCTTGCACGCACCCTCGGCGAGGAGCCGCTGACGTCCGCGGAGACCACTCAACTGTTAGACGCGGCCCGCGATGTCGCGCATCGGGTCGAGCGCAAAATGACTCCACTCTCCACGTTCGTGATCGGCTGTGCCGTCGGGCGCGAAATCGCCGGCGGGGCGGACCGTACCGAGACGCTCAGCGCGATGTTGAGGCAGCTCGCGGCCGCGCTTCCTCCGGACGCGCCTGAGAGCTAGGCGGGCGGGATCAGCGGAGGTCGACATACGTTGGCCACTGGCTCCCACCACCAGCTGTTGTCTGGAAATCAACTTTCCAGTTGTTGGGCGATCGCCCAAAGGTTAGGCTGCCTCCATGTCGAGCAGCCCCCCTGACGAGCGGTCAAAGGTTGGCCGGGAGGCGACGCGGGAAGCGCTGATCGATGCAACCGCCCAAATCATGGTCGACGAGGGATATGCCGCGGCGACGTCGCGGCGAGTCGCGGCCAAGGCCGGGGTCAAGCCGGCCCTCGTGCACTACTACTTCCCGAGCATGGACGACCTGTTCGTGGCCGTGCTGCGCGACAAGGCCGAGACCAACCTGCAGCACCAGCGCCAGGCGATTGCCGAGGCGGAACCGCTGCATGCGCTGTGGCAACTCAGCAGCACGCACGACGCGCAACTGTTCACAGAATTCCTGGCGATGGCCAACCATCGCAAGGCGATCCGCAGTGAAATCGCCTCCTACGCCATGCGCTTCCGCGATCTGGAAGAGGGGGCGATGACCCTGGCACTGAAGGCGCGCGGCATCGAACTCGAGTTGTGCCCTCCGGTGGTCATGTCGATGATCATGGGCGGCCTGGCGCGCATGGTGCTCCACGAACAGGGACTCGGCATAACTCGCGGACACGACGAAGCCAAGGCCTTCATAGAGCGGTGTCTTGACCGCTTCGAAATGCCCTCATGGGACCAACTTCAACCGGAAACGGTGCAACTCAGTGACCCAGCCCGCTCAGACGGTTCGGAGGTGACCAGCGACACAGTTACTTGAGCGAACCTGTTTCGCGGTGAGAAGTTATACCAGCTAAGTTAAAGGGCCAACTGCCTGGGACAGGCACTAGAAGAGGGCGTATATGGGTTGCGAAGGTCGGGGGCGAGCTGATCGATGCTGAAGCTTGCCAAACGCACGTGGGTACTACTGGTGATTCTGCTGGTGGTAGTCATCGCCGCGTTCTGTGTCGACCGCTTCCGCGGTTTCTTCGGCCGGACCGAGCTGACAAGGCCGGGTGCCGGCCTGGTCAATGACCCCGAGCCGTTCAACCCCAAAGAAGTGAAGTACGAAATCTTTGGGACGGGAACCGTGGCCACCATCAACTACCTCGACCTCGACGCCCAGCCGCAGAAGGCCGTGGGCGTCCCGTTGCCGTGGACGCTCAACCTCACCACGACTGCTCCCGCCGCTAGCCCGAACATCGTCGCCCAGAGCGACGGCGGCTCTATTTCATGCCGGATCACCGTCGACGGCGTGGTCAAGGACGAGAGGACCACCGACGGCGTGAACGCCCAGACCTTCTGCTTGGTGAAGTCCGCGTGAGCAATACACACGTCGGTGCACACCCGATGATCCCCCGCTTCATCCGCCTGTTCTCGGTGCCGATCCTGCTGGGTTGGCTGGCGCTGACCGTCATCGTGAACGTCGTCGCCCCTCAGCTGGAAGTGGTCGGCGAGGCGCACGCGGTGTCGTTGGCCCCCGAGGACGCACCGTCTCTGCAGGCGATGGAACGCATCGGCAAGACCTTCCAGGAGTTCGACTCCAACAGCTCGGCGATGATCGTGCTGGAAGGTGACCAGCCTCTCGGCGACGCCGCGCACAAGTACTACGACGGCCTGATCGACAAACTCGAAGCCGACAAGAAGCACGTCGAACACATCCAGGACTTCTGGGGCGATCCGCTGACCGCCTCAGGTGCGCAAAGCGCCGACGGAAAGGCCGCATACGTTCAGGCCTACCTTTCCGGCAACCAGGGCGAAAGCCTGGCGAACGAGTCGGTCCAGTCGGTCCGCGACATCGTGGCCAATACTCCGCCGCCACCGGGAATCAAGGCCTATGTCACCGGCCCCGCACCGTTGACCAGCGACCAGCACCACGCAGGCGACAGCAGCATCAAGCTGATCACGATGATCACCATCGCCGTGATCTTCGTGATGCTCCTGTTCGTCTATCGCTCGATTGTCACGGTGTTGCTCGTGTTGGTGATGATGTTCATCGAGCTGTCAGCGGCCCGGGGAATCGTTGCGGCCCTTGGCTATTACGACCTGATCGGGCTGTCGACATTCGCGGTCAACCTGCTCACCACCCTGGCCATAGCGGCGGGGACGGACTACGCGATCTTCCTCGTCGGTCGCTACCACGAAGCGCGAAACGCCGGCGAGGATCGCGAAACCGCCTTCTACACGATGTATCACGGCACGGCCCACGTCATTCTTGGGTCGGGGCTGACCATCGCCGGTGCCACGTTCTGCCTGCACTTCACGCGGCTGCCGTACTTCCAAACGCTTGGCATTCCGTTGGCAATCGGCATGCTCGTCGCCGTCGCGGCGGCGCTGACCATGGCGCCGGCGTTGCTCACCATCTGCAGTCGCTTCGGCCTTTTCGATCCGAAGCGAACGACGCAGGTTCGCGGCTGGCGCCGCATCGGTGCTGCCATCGTGCGTAGGCCTGGCCCGATCCTCGCCGCATCGGTGGCTCTCGCGCTGGTCGGTCTGCTGGCGCTGCCGTCGTATGCGCCGAGCTACAACGACCGCAACTACCTGCCGAAGGACATCCCGGCCAACCTGGGCTACGCGGCGGCCGACAGGCACTTTCCGCAGGCCCGGATGAACCCTGAGATGTTGCTGATCGAGACGGACCATGACGTTCGCAATTCGGCGGACATGCTGGTCGTCGATCGAATCGCCAAGAGCATCTTCCACATCCCGGGTGTCGGCAGGGTGCAGGCCATCACCAGGCCGGAGGGAACTCCGATCGAGCACACCTCGATCCCGTTCTTGATCAGCATGAATGGCACTACCCAGCAGATGAACCAGGACTATATGGACAAAGTCATGGCGAACATGCTGACGCAGGCCAATGACATGCAGACGTCCATCGACACGATGCAGCGAATGCAGAGCATCACGGTGCAGATGG
>JAVRPX010000257.1:0-4992 GCA_032161985.1 Mycobacterium sp. | reverse complement strand
GGCCGCCCTCTTTGATCAGCCCGTACATCATCGCGATCACCAGTCGACGTCCGCCTCGGTCAGCGGCGGCGACGAACGTCTTCTTGGCCGCATCGGTGAAACCGGTCTTGCCGCCGATGGTGCCGGGGTAGCGGTGCAGCAGCTCGTCCTCATTTGCCAGCGGCTTATCGCCCGTGTCGGTCGGGAACACGGCCACCGGTTGCGACGTGATCTGAGCGAATATCGGATTGGCCATCGCGGCGCGGAAGATGATGGCCAGGTCCCGGGGAGTGGTGAAACCCGAGCCGCCCGGTCCGTCCAGCCCCGACGGCGTTGACGCGTGCGTGTTCACCGCGCCGATGGACGCCGCTTTGGCGTTCATCTTCACCACCGCGGTGTCATAGCCGCCGATCATGTCGGCGAGTGCATTGGCCGCGTCGTTGCCCGACATCAGCAGCACTGCGTCAAGCAGCTGACGTGCTGTGTAGGTGCGACCCGGTTTGATGCCCGCGCAGCTGCACTCGACATGCGTGTCGGCCTCGGTGCCGACGACGGTCGCATCCAGGTTGGGCAGCTCCTCCAGCGCGGTGATTGCCAAGAGGGTCTTGATCGTGCTCGCAGGTGGATGGGCGACATCCATGTCGCGTCCGGCCAGCACCTGGCCGGTGTCCATGTCGGCGACAATCCACGCCGGAGCGGGGCCTTCAGGTATCGGCACGCTGCCGACGGGCTGGATGTCCGCATCGGCCGAGGCGAGCGGCGTCACAGACGAAAAGACAAAACTCAGGCATGCGGCGACGACCGCGACGAATCTCCCCATGGAACGAGCAGCGTAACCCTCGCGCCTGAATGCGGTCTGGAGCGGTGTTGAATCGACCGCATGTTGAGCCTGGAGGAGATTTCGGATCGGTTGGAGATTCAGGAGTTGATGGTCGACTACTCGTCGGCCATCGACCGGAAACAATTCGACGACCTGGACAAGGTGTTCACGGCGGATGCGTATATCGACTATCGGGTCACCGGCGGAATCGACGGCCGCTATCCGGAGGTCAAGGCGTGGCTGGCGGAGGTGTTGCCGAATTTCCCCGCGTACTACCACATGCTGGGCAACTTCGATGTGCGCATCGACGGTGACACCGCGACGTCGCGGACGATCTGCTTCAACCCGATGGTGTTCAACGAGGAGAAGAAGCAGATCCTGTTCGTCGGAATCTGGTACGTCGACGAGTTCGTGCGCACGCCCGAGGGATGGCGGATGAGTCGACGCGTCGAGGAGAAGTGCTTCGACAAGCTGCTCTAGCGCGCTAGCTTTCCCGCCACCCGACTGAGTCGGTCCGAAATGCGCACGGAAAACAGCGGATTGAAGATATCCGTGCGGAGCCGGGTGAGTCTGGAGCTCGTGATGCGCCACTGGCCGTCGATCTTCTCGTACGTCTCGTCGTAGTGGCCGTAGCCGTTGAGGTTCAGGCCAGGCGCCAGGCGAACGACGTCGTTGAGAGCCCATATGCCGCGTGCAGTCGTCGCCGACGTCAACTCGATCTCCGGTGCGTGCACCTGATGCACCGTCGGCTGCTTTTCCAGCCTTTTCCGCACGTAGGCGACGAACTCGTCGGCGCCGACGATCACCTTGCCTCCCGCTTCGGAGGTGTCGCTGCGGAAGTCGTCGGCGAAGATGCCGCGCCACGCCTGCCAGTCCTTGGTGTCAAGAAAGCGGCAGTAGCGGGCCTTCAGCTGCTTGATCGCCTCGATCTCCAGCAGAACAGCCGCGTCATCCATTCCGTGAGCGTGACACTTACACCAGAAGTTGTAAAGGTCGATCCTCGGCCGCGGGTCGCGATTTTCACCGGTAGCACCTGCTCTGGCACAATAGGCGGCTGTCTGCCCCGCGACTACGGCTGCGCGGCGGTCACACACGTAAGGCAAAACCGGACCGGGCGACCGCCCGAGTCGCTGAATTGCAGCGTGGCAACCACAGGAGAAGTCGCTTAACCATGGCTGTCAAGATCAAGCTCACCCGGCTTGGCAAAATCCGCAATCCCCAGTACCGCATCGCCGTCGCCGACGCGCGCACTCGCCGTGACGGCCGTTCGATCGAGGTCATCGGCCGCTACCACCCAAAGGAAGACCCCAGCCTCATCGAGGTCAACTCGGAGCGGGCGCAATACTGGCTCGGCGTTGGCGCCCAACCCACCGAAGCCGTTCTGCAGCTGCTGAAGATCACCGGCGACTGGCAGAAGTTCAAGGGCCTGCCGGGCGCCGAGGGCACGCTGAAGGTCAAGGAGCCCAAGCCCAGCAAGCTGGACCTGTTCAATGCGGCGCTGGCTGCTGCCGACGGTGCCCCCACCGGTGAGGCCACCGCGCCCAAGAAAAAGAAGGCGCCTGCGAAGAAGGCCGCCGAGAAGGCTGAGGCTGAGGCGCCGGCCGAGACCGCTGAGACTGCCGAGGCCGTTGAGCCTGAGGCGCCGGCCGCGGCTGCTGAGGCACCGGCCGAGACCACTGAGACCCCGGCTGAAGCCCCGGCTGAGGCCGCCCCCGAGGCCGCCGAGGCCGCCGAGTCCTCCGAGAGCTGAGCGCGACCATGAGTACCGTCGTCGTCGACGCCGTCGAGCACCTGGTCCGCGGGATCGTGGACAACCCCGACGATGTCCGGGTCGACATGGTCACCAGCCGCCGCGGGCGCACCGTCGAGGTGCATGTGCACCCCGACGACCTCGGCAAAGTCATCGGCCGGGGTGGCCGCACCGCTACCGCACTGCGCACGCTGGTCGCCGGCATCGGCGGCCGTGGCATCCGCGTCGACGTGGTGGACACCGACCAGTAGCGGTCGGCATATGGACCTGGTAGTCGGGCGGGTCGTCAGGGCACACGGCGTCACCGGCGAGATCGTCGTTGAGATCCGCACCGATGACCCCGATACCCGCTTCGCCCCGGGTACCACGCTGCGTGCCAAGCCATCCCGCGGCGGGCCCGAACGCGACTACGTCGTCGATTCGACTCGCGAGCACAGCGGACGGTTGTTGGTGCGGCTGGACGGTGTGGCGGACCGCAGTGCCGCCGACTCAATGCGCGGCACCCTGTTCGTCGTCGACTCTGTGGACCTACCGCCGATCGAGGAGCCCGACGAGTTCTACGACCATCAGCTGGAGGGTCTGCAGGTGGTGACGACCACGGGCACGCCCGTTGGCTCCGTCGCCGAGGTATTGCACACCGCGGCGGGCGAATTGCTCTCGGTGCGTAGCGAGGCAGGCGAGATACTGGTGCCCTTCGTCAGCGCCATCGTGACGTCGGTATCGCTGACTGACCGGACCATCGAGATCGACCCGCCCGAGGGACTGCTGGAGCTGGGTTGACATGCGCATAGATGTGGTGACGATCTTTCCCGACTACCTTGACCCATTGCGACAGTCGTTGCCGGGCAAGGCGATTGACGCCGGAATTGTGCAACTCGCGGTGCACGATCTGCGCCGTTGGACTCACGACGTTCACAAGTCGGTGGACGACTCGCCGTATGGCGGCGGCCCCGGCATGGTGATGAAGGCGGCGGTGTGGGGCGAGGCACTCGACGAAATCTGTTCGGACGAAACACTTCTGATCGTTCCCACTCCGGCGGGCCGGTTGTTCGGCCAGGCCGACGCGCAACGCTGGAGCGGCGAGAAGCATCTGGCGTTCGCGTGCGGGCGCTACGAGGGCATCGATCAACGCGTTGTCGACGACGCGGCCCGCCGGATGCGGGTCGAGGAAGTCTCGATTGGCGATTACGTGCTGCCGGGGGGCGAATCGGCCGCGCTGGTGATGATCGAGGCGATTGTCCGGCTGCTGCCCGATGTGCTCGGCAATCCGGCGTCACACCAAGACGATTCGCATTCCAACGGGTTGTTGGAGGGGCCGAGCTATACCCGGCCGCCGAGTTGGCGAGGACTCGACGTGCCCGAGGTGCTGTTGTCGGGTGACCACGCCAAGGTCGCGGCGTGGCGGCATGAACAGGGGCTGCAGCGCACCCGCGACCGTCGCCCCGATCTGCTGGACTAGATTCGCCCGCCGGGGAACATCGCCTTGACCGCCTGGGTGATGGCGTTGCGCGCGGTGACGTCGTCGGCGGTCTGCATCGAGCCGATCGCCATCACATACCGACGGTCCGGTCCGATCACGCCGGTCGACATGTGCATCCAGTTGCCGCCGTTCCAGCAGCACATCCAGCCCTGCTTAACCGCCACCGGCTCCGCGTAGAGCCCCTCGGGGATGCCGAACCGCTGTGGATAGACGCCACCGGGCACCGTGCCGTCGATCGCCGTCGGGGTCGACGCCGCCAGGTTGGACAGAATGATGTTGGCCCGCTCCGGCGGCAACCCGCCGCTGCCCGCGAGCAGCTTGTCGTAGTACTGGACGAGGTCGCCGGTCGTGCTCAACGTGTTGAACCAACGCCCGTTGTAGGGCGACGTGGTCGCACCCAACCCGTACCGCGCGGTGACCCGCGAAACGATTGCGCTGCCGCCACTGCGGTTCCAGAACACTTCGGCAGCGCTGTCGTCCGAAGACCGCAACATGGCGTCGAGCGCCTTACGGTCGTCGGGGGACAGCTCAGTCTGCCCCTTCGATTCCTGCAGCAGCAGGTCGTCCGCGATGAACAGCTTGACCACCGAGGCGATGGGCATCGCCTCGGCGTTGCCGTTGGAGACGATCTGCCCGGTGTTGCGGTCAAGGATGGTGGTCGTGATGTCGGCGCCGGCATTCGCGGCTTCGGCCGTGGCCTGCTTGGCCCGGGCATCCACGCTGGCGAAGGCTGCGGCAGGCTCGTCGGGCGGGGCTTCCGGCAGCGGGGCTCTCGTGCCCATCGGGGCGACGACCGTCAGCTGCGGGCCTGCGGGCTCCGGTGGCGTGCCGTAGACCTTGGCTTCGCAACCGGAGGCAAAGGGGACCGCAATGATGACGGCTGCCGTTGCCGTGACCAACCTCGACGGCCGCCGTCGCATGGCCCTCCCTCACGTATTTCCGAGCCGGAATCAGGGTTGCCGC
>JAVRPX010000256.1:0-8236 GCA_032161985.1 Mycobacterium sp. | reverse complement strand
CAGGTCGAGAAAGACCACCCCGACGAGATCCTGCGCTCGATCGGCTATTTCAAGAGCCCCGATGTGCTGAAGAACATGGCCGACGGGGACAAGCAGCACGCGTTCATGTCGGTCCAGCTCAAGGGCGACAACGACGATAAGATCCTGAACAACTTCAAGAAGGTCAAGGACGACCTTCTCAAGGTGCAGGACCAGGGCGTCGACGTGAAACTCGCCGGCCTGCAACCGCTGGCGGCCGAGTTGACCGGCACCATCGGCGACGATCAGAAGCGCGCCGAGGTGGCCGCCATCCCGCTGGTGTGCGTGGTGTTGTTCTTCGTGTTCGGCGGCGTCGTCGCGGCCGCCCTCCCTGGGATCATCGGCGGCCTGACCATCGCGGGCGCGCTCGGCATCATGCGGCTCGTCGCCGAATTCGCGCCGGTGCACTTCTTCGCCCAGCCGGTGGTGACGCTGATGGGCCTCGGCATCGCAGTCGACTACGGGCTGTTCATGGTCAGCCGGTTCCGAGAAGAAATCGCCGAGGGCTACGACACCGAGGCCGCCGTCCGGCGCACGGTGATGACCTCGGGCCGCACGATCATGTTCTCCGCGGTGATCCTGGTGGCGTCGTCGGTGCCGCTGCTGCTGTTCCCGCAGGGCTTCCTGAAGTCCATCACGTACGCGATCATCGCCTCGGTGATGCTGGCGGCGATCCTGTCGATCACCGTGCTGGCCGCCGCGCTGGCCATCCTTGGCCCCAACGTCGACGCGCTCGGCGTGCGCACGCTGCTGCGGGTGCCGTTGTTCCGTAACTGGAAGCCGATGCGGATCTACCTGACCTGGCTGGCCGACAAGACGCAGAAGACCAAGACCCGCGCGGAAGTCGAGAAGGGCTTCTGGGGCAAGCTCGTCAACCGGGTGATGAAGCGGCCCATCGCATTTGCCGTACCGATCATCATCGTGATGATCGCGCTGATCATCCCGCTGGGACAGCTGGCGTTGGCAGGCATCAGCGAGAAGTATCTGCCACCCGACAACTCGGTGCGCACCGCGCAGGAGGAGTTCGACAAGATCTTCCCCGGCTTCCGCACCGAGCCGCTGACGATCGTGATGCAGAGCGACAACGGGCAGCCCATCACCGACCAGCAGATCGCCGAGGTCCGCAACAAGGCGATGCAGATCCCCGGCTTCATCGATGCGAACAACGACCCGACCAAGATGTGGCAGGAACGGTCGTATCTGGACGGCGCGTCGAAACAACCGGATATCCGAGTGATCCAGAACGGCCTGGTGAATCGCCCCGACGCGGCCAAGAAGGTCGCGGATCTACGGGCAATCACGCCGCCTCGGGGGCTTACCTTGTCCGTCGGCGGCACCCCGGCGCTGGAACAGGACAGCATCCACGCCCTGTTCGACAAGCTGCCGTTGATGGTGGTCCTGCTGATCGCCACGACGACGGTCCTGATGTTCCTTGCGTTCGGGTCGGTGGTGCTGCCGATCAAGGCCGCGGTGATGAGCGCACTGACCCTCGGGTCGACGATGGGCGTGCTCACGTGGATGTTCGTGGAGGGGCACGGCTCGGGGCTGATGAACTACACGCCACAGCCGTTGATGGCGCCGATGATCGGTCTGATCATCGCGGTGATCTGGGGCCTGTCGACCGACTACGAAGTCTTCCTGGTGTCCCGCATGGTGGAGGCCCGTGAACGCGGCATGTCCACAGCCGAGGCCATCCGGATCGGCACTGCCACCACCGGCCGGTTGATCACCGGCGCCGCGTTGGTCCTGGCGGTTGTCGCGGGTGCCTTCGTGTTCTCCGACCTGGTGATGATGAAGTACCTGGCCTTCGGCCTGCTCATCGCCCTGCTGCTGGACGCCACCGTGGTCCGGATGTTCCTGGTGCCCGCGGTGATGAAGCTGCTGGGCGATGACTGCTGGTGGGCACCGCGCTGGATGAAGCGGATTCAGGAACGCCTTGGCCTTGGCGAGACCGAGCTGCCCGACGAGCGTAAGCGTCCCGCGGTGCGCGAGCCTGAGGAAGCGTTGGTCGGCGCCGGCGGATCGGCACCGCGGCCAAGGGCGCCCCACGACCCGACTCACCCGGCCGCCGATGGCGCTTCGCGGCCGGGTGCAACAACACGGATCGCGACCCCGTCACGGGCCAACGCCCCGTCCGGCGCGGGCACGACGCGAATTCCCGCCGCACGTCCGCAGCCGCCCGATGAGCCGCAGACCACGCGGCTCTCGATGGCCAAGAACGCTGTCCGGAACGTGGTGAGCAATGCGACCGCCCGGGTCAATCATCCGCCCGCGGGTGACACCCAGCGGGGCCAGCGGCCCGCGCCTCCCCCGCCTGCGACGGCGCCACGCGAGGAACGCGAAATCGAGTCGTGGCTGGGCGAATTGCGCGGCACCGCGCCCGCAGGCGGGCAACCGGCGCCCCCTCCTGCGCGACCGTCGGCGGACGCCACCCGGGCCATGCCCGAGCAGCGTCCGCGGCGGCCTCGCCCGCAGCCGGGCGATGAGCCGACGACTGCGATTCCCGCGCAACGTCCGCGGCGGCCGCAGAACGACGACGCGACGACGGCCATCCCAACGCCGCGGAATCAGGATCCGGAAGCGACCGAGAAGATCAACACCCGCGAAGAAGACGAGCCCAAGCGCCGCGGGGGCGGGTTGAGCGCGCAGGATCTGCTGCGTCGCGAGGGCCGGCTTTAAGGCTTAATCGGAAGCCGCTGCCCCTTCATCTATGTCGTCGGCTTGGGCCGTCACGATCGGTCCGTCCTGAGCCTCCTGTTCGGCCTCCTCGGCCGCGGGATCTTTTGCCAGCAGCACGCGCATCGCACTGTTGACGAACGCGAGCGTCGGCACCGCCAGCAGCGCGCCGACGACGCCCGCAAGCACGCCGCCGCCGGCAATCGCCAACACGATGGCCAACGGATGGATCGACACCGCGCGGCCCATCACCAGTGGCTGCAGCACGTGCGCCTCTAGCTGCTGCACGGCGATGATCAGGCCAAGGGTGATCAACGCAAAGATCCAGCCCTTGGCGATCAGGGCGACGACCACCGCGAGGAAACCGGCGATCACTGCACCGACGAGGGGGATGAACGCACCGAGAAACACCAGCGATGCCAACGGCAGTGCCAGCGGGATACCCATGATGGCCAGGCCGGTGCCGATGCCGACCGCGTCCACGAGGGCCACAAGGAACGTCGCACGCACATAGCCGATCAGCGACCGGAAACCCGCGCGCCCGGCGTCGCGCACCCGCTCGCGCGAGTTCTCCGGGAAGACCTTGGTGATGAACGCGAATATGTTGCGGCCGCCGTGCAGCACGAAGATCAGCGTGAAGAGCACCAGAAGGGCGCCGGTGACGATCTCGGTCACGGTGCCTGCCGTGGACAGGGCGCCGCTGGTGAGCTTTTCCTGGTTGTTCTGCAACGCCTCGATCGCCGACTTGCGAGCAGAGTCGATCTGTTGCTGATTGATGTGGAGCGGGCCGTTGGTCAGCCAGTCCCCCACGCCCTTGATGCTGGCGCTGACCTGCTCGACCAATGCCGGTGCGCCCTCGATGAACTGGCTGACCACGAAGGTGAGGATTCCGCCGACCACCGCGATGCCGCCAAGCAGGACCAGCGCTACCGCTCCGCCACGCGGAGCGCCGCGGCGGTCGAGGAAGTCGACGACGGGCAGCAGCAATGCGGCCAGCATCGTCGCCAGCGCGACGGGCACCACGATGATCTCGATCTTCGTGACCACCCAGAGCACCGCGACAATCGCCGCGAGGATGACCAAAAGTCGCCACGCCCACGCGGCCGTCTTGCGGACTAACGGAGTCACCGACTCATCGGCGACGGAATCTACGGAAGGGCCGGCTGGCATGCCGGTAGCGTAACGGCAGGCCGTAGCGTCGCTGCGAATCTCGCGAATCATCCTCGGCGCGCCTGCGCGAGCGACAATATCTCGGCTACCTGCACCGCTACCCTATTGGCGTGTCCCACGACGCACCAGCGAGCGACGCTCGCACCCAGGCACGGCCTACCAGGGGCAAATACTGGTGGCTGCGCTGGGTGATTATCGGCGTCGCGGCCGTCGTTCTCGCTGTCGAGCTCGCGCTGGTGTGGGATCAATTGGCCAAGGCGTGGAAGAGCGTCTACTCGGCGAACTGGTGGTGGGTGCTGGCGGCGATCGTCGCGGCGATGTCATCGATGCACAGCTTCGCGCAGATTCAGCGCACGCTACTGAGGTCGGCAGGCGTCAAGGTCAAGCAGTGGCGTTCGGAGGCCGCGTTCTACGCAGGCAACGCCTTGTCCACCACGATGCCCGGTGGCCCGGTGCTATCGGCCACCTTCATGTACCGCCAACAGCGGATCTGGGGCGCGTCACCGGTGGTGGCGTCGTGGCAGCTGGTGATGTCGGGCGCGCTGCAGGTGGTCGGGCTGGCGCTGCTCGGTTTGAGCGGCGCGTTCATGCTGGGCGCGAGCAAAAACCCACTGTCGCTTATGTTTTCACTCGGTGCATTCATCGCGCTGATCGTGCTGGCGCAGGCGGTGGCGACCCGCCCCGAACTCATCGACGGCATCGGAGTGCGTGTGCTGTCGTGGTTCAACTCGCTGCGCGGTAAGCCCGCCGACACCGGTCTGAACAAGTGGCGCGAGACGCTGTCCCAGCTGGAATCGGTCAGCCTGTCGCGCCGTGCACTCGGCGAGGCGTTCGGCTGGTCGCTGTTCAACTGGATCGCCGACGTGGCGTGCCTGCTGTTCGCCTGCTTTGCCACCGGAGGGCATCCGTCACTGGCGGGTGTGACGGTGGCGTACGCGGCGGCCCGCGCTGTCGGGGCGATCCCGTTGATGCCGGGCGGGCTGCTGGTGGTCGAGGCGGTGCTGGTGCCCGGCCTGGTGTCGTCCGGAATGACCCTGGCCTCCGCCATCTCCGCGATGCTCATCTACCGGTTGATCAGCTGGATCTTCATCTCCGCGATCGGGTGGGTGGTGTTCTTCTTCGTGTTCCGCACAGAGAAGGACATCGACCCCGATGCCACCGTCACCGACGACGTCGAGCAGCCACCGCAGTTCAGCCCGGACCCAGAGGCGCGGCACGAACCCGAACCCGAACAATAGGGGATCATGCACCGCCATTGCCGGACTTTTGCTGTGCTCCTTGGGACCGCCGCGCTGACCGTGGCATGCATGCCGGCGTCCGAAAACCCCTCGGCGCCAAATTCTTCGACCACTACCTCCGCGGCCCCTGACACCGGTCCCGCGGTGGTGACGCCCCTGTTGGCCAGTGTCATTGCGCCGCCGATCCCCGTGCCTGCCACCGACGGCAAGGTCCACCTGGCCTACGAGCTGCTGCTGACCAACGTGCTGAACCAAGAGCTGACACTGACGTCGCTCGACGTGCGCGCCTCCGATCACACTCTGCTGAACCTGACCGGCGACCGACTCGCCTACTGGACGCGGGTCCTCGGAAACTCAGAGCCCACAACGAAACTCGGGCCAGCCCAAGCCGCGGCGGTGTGGCTTGACGTCGCGCTCGACCAGGGCGCCACGGTTCCAGCAGAGCTGGAGCACGCGGTCGGGGTCTCGATGACGCAGCCGCAGCCCCCGCTGTTTCCCGCCACGATGACCGAGACCGTGGCGCCCGTCACCGTGCAGACCCGCAAACCGCCGGTGATCGCGCCACCGCTCGTCGGCACGAACTGGGTGGACGCCAACAGTTGTTGCGACATGACGCCGCACCGGATGGCCCTGAACCCCCTCAATGGGCAGCTGTGGGCGGCCGAACGGTTCGCCATCGACTACGTGCAGCTGCTTCCGGATGGCCGGATGTTCAACGGCGACAAGACCAAACCGGAAAACTATCCCGGTTTCGGCGCTGACATCCATGCCGTGTCCGACGGTCGCGTTGTCGCGGTAGTGGATGGACTGCCCGAGCAGGTTCCCGGAAAGAGCCCGAGCGGTCTGCCACTCGACCAGTACGCGGGCAATCACATCGTTGAGGACCTGGGAGACGGCAACTACACGCTCTACGCGCATCTCAAGACCGACAGCATCAAAGTCAAGGTGGGTGACCGGCTCAGCTCTGGGCAGGTGATCGCGTCGCTCGGAAACTCCGGTAATACCGACGGCCCACACCTACATTTCCATGTCATGAGCACGCCCGATCCGCTGCGGTCCAACGGGCTGCCGTTCGTGCTGTCGTCGTTCAAACTCGACGGACGCATCGCGTCAATGGACGCCGAAGACGCCATCGAAGCGGGCAAACCGGCGCCGATGCAGCCGGGGTTCACCCAGCGCGATGAATCCGCCGTCAGCCCACTGGTTTTGGACGTAATGAGCTATGCCAGTCGGTAGCAGGAGCACGGGCGTCCGGCGGGCGCTGATCGCTCTGTTCGCCGACGTCGTCTGTGTGATCGTGTTCTGCACGATCGGCCGCCGAAGTCACGCCGAGGGGTTGACCGTGGCCGGGATCGTGCAGACAGCGTGGCCGTTTCTGGCGGGCACCGGCGTCGGCTGGCTGCTGATCGGCGGATGGCGCAGACCATTCACGGTCATCCCCGTCGGGGTTGTCGTGTGGGTGTGCACGGTCGTGGTGGGAATGCTGTTGCGCAAGGTGATATCTGCGGGTGTGTCGACGAGCTTTGTGGTGGTGGCATCGGTGTCGACCGCCGTGCTACTGCTTGGTTGGCGCGCCGCGGCCGCGCTCTTCCGGCGCGGCTGACGCTAATCTGGATTCGCAGGCGGCTCAGGCGAAGTCGAGATGGTCAACGTCGCACGCAAGCCATCCAGCGGCCCGTGGGACAATTCGATGCGACCCCCGTGCAACGCCGCCTGCTGGACTACCAGCGCCAGGCCCAGCCCCGAGCCGCCCGGCGCCGCGTTGCTGCCCCGGGAGAATCGGCCGAGCACAGTTTGATGCTCCTCCTCCGGCAGGCCGCGGCCGTTGTCGTCCACGACGATCGTCATCGTGTCGGCGTACCGGCGAGCCGCCAGCACAATTCGCGTCGCGCTCCCGTGCGTCACCGCATTGCGCACCAGGTTGTCGACCGCGAGCCGCAGCCCGCCCGGCCAACCCCAGATGGCCCCAAGATCATCCGCAGCCTCGACCACAATCTCCACGCCGCCGGTGCGCATGTTCTCCCGAGCCACGCGGTCGAGCATGTCGGTGACGTCGATGAGTTCACGGTCCTCGGCCTGCGCAAGTTGGCCCGACGCGAGCTGCCCGAGCGCGGTGATGATCGCCTCAACCCGGCGCTGTGCACGCGAAAGGTCCTGCACCACTTCGGCTCTCTCCTCGGCGGGCAGGTCGTGGATCCGTAGGGTGTCGAGGTCGGCGCGCATCGCCGTCAGCGGGGTACGCAGTTCATGGGCGGCGTTGGCGGCGAAATCCTGTGCGGCCTGCAGAGAATTGGTGGTGACCTGCTGAGCGGCGGCAAGCCGGCTCAACATCGCGGTCATCGCCTCCGACAGTTCCTCGGCCTCGCGGACGCCGCGCACTTCGGGCATCCGCTCAGTGTCCTTGCCGAGCCGTCTGGTGTGCTCGGTCAGTCTGCGCAACGGCCGGATCGCGGGACCGGCCAGCAACCAGCCAAGGCCGGCGGCGATCAACACCGTCACCAGACCGACGGCCGTGTAGAGCGGAATCCTGGCGCGGTTCAACAGAATGCTGTCGGCGCGGATGCCGACGGACATCAGCACGCCGCCCTGTTGGTCGACCTTGATGGTGCGGACCCGGTATTCAACACCGTTGACTTCGACTGTCGCGGTACCTAGCGGCAGCGTAGGCAATTGGAAGCCGCGCTGGAACATCACTTGTCCGGTGGACTCGGAACGCCCGGTGGTGAGCACGCCGCGGCGCGGGTCTTCCAACTGGTCGGGATACATGCTGGCGTCGATGATCGAGTCGAGTCGCCGATCCAGTTGCACGGCATCGTTATTCGCGAGCACGACCGAGGTGAGAATCGTGAACACGGCGACGACCGCGGCCGCGGCGGCGGCCGACGCGATCGCCACCCGGGTGCGTAGCGAGGCGGACCGCAGGAATCGCGGCCACCGCACTTACGGCTCGTCCCGCAACACGTACCCGATCCCGCGAACCGTATGGATCACCCTTGGCAAGCCGTCGCGTTCAAGCTTGCGCCGCAGGTAGGAGATGAACACGTCGGCGACGTTTGTGTCAACGTCGAAGTCGTAGCCCCACACCAGTTCGAGCAGCCGCTGGCGCGACAACACCACACCGGCGTTCTCAGCCA
>JAVRPX010000255.1:0-5388 GCA_032161985.1 Mycobacterium sp. | reverse complement strand
CCTTGATCCACGACGACGACCGCCGTCCCGCCTGATAGGTGGAATCCCGCTTCTTCGCGACGACACCCTCCCAGCGCTGCTTGCGGGCATACTCCAACGCGTCGGGACCGTCGCCGGGAAGCTGGTCGGGGACGATCAGGCCACCGCTCTCGGCAAGGGCTTCGAGCAGGCGGCGACGATCGGAATACTTGGCGCGCAACAACGATCGGCCGTCGAGATGCAGGATGTCGAACGCCCAGTATTCGACGCGGGTGGAGCGCGCCCGGTTCTGCATCTCGCCGAAACTGGGCACGCCGGATTCGTCGAGGGCCACCGCTTCGCCGTCGAGGATCACATGATGGTCGGCGAGATCGGCTGCGAGGGCCCCGAATTGGGGATACTCGTGGGTGACATCGCGGCCCCGTCTCGACCGCAGGTTGAGCTGGCCGTGATTCGCGTCGACCAGCACCCGGTAGCCGTCCCATTTGCCCTCGAACGCCCACTGCTTCGATTTCAGCTTCTCGATCGAGCCCTCGGTCGCCAGCATCGGCGCGAGATCGCCCGCCTGCGGCCGGCTTTGCTCCTTCATCCGGTGCGCAAGCCAGTTCTTGCCGTCGGTCTGAATCAGCGCGTAGCGGCCGTCGATCTTCTTGCCGTGCAACGTGACGATGACCTCTCCCCCTTTTTCAGGCCCGTCGGGGGCGTTGTCCCTGAACTTCTCGGTCTCGTACGTGCCGGTGTCCCAGACGACCATCTTCCCTGCCCCGTACTCCCCCTTCGGGATGGTGGCCTCGAAGGTCAGATACTCCAGGGGATGATCCTCGGTGTGCACGGCCAGGTGGTTGACGGCCGGGGTGTCGGGCAGGTTCTTCGGCACCGCCCAGCTCACCAGCACGCCGTCGCGCTCCAGTCGCAGGTCATAGTGCAGCCGACGGGCGTGGTGCTCCTGGATGACGAACAGGTTGTTATTGCCCGCCTTTGGTGCTTTTTTTGGTACGGGCTCCGGCGTTTTCGACGCGTCGCGCATGCCGCGATACCTCGTCAGGCGGTCCTCGGTTGGCACCTTTTCGTCCAGCTCCGCCAGTAGGTCGCCGTGCTTCTCGACACGCTTCAGCACCTCGTCGAAGCGCAGATGCCTCAGCTTCGGATCGGCGATCTCGTCCCATGTGCGCGGCGCGGCGACCGTCGGATGTTCACGGCCGCGAAGCGAATACGGCGCGATCGTGGTCTTCGACCCGTTGTTCTGGCTCCAGTCCAGGAACACCTTGCCGGCTCGCAGGCTTCTCGTCATGGTCGACGTGACGAGCTTAGGCATGGCCTGTTCCAGTTGCTGCGCAACGCGTTTGGCCACTACCACCGCACCCCGCGAACTCACCGGCTCCTCGAGCGGGGCGTACAGATGCAGGCCTTTGCTGCCGCTGGTGAGCGGATAGGTGGTCAGCCCGATGTCACCCATCAACTCCCTGACGGCCTGCGCCACCTCGCACAGCTGCTTCATCGAGACGCCCTCGCCGGGGTCAAGATCGAACACCAAGCGGGTGGCCGGCCCGGGATCGTCGCCAACGAAGCGCCATTGCGGGACGTGCACTTCCAGTGCGGCCTGCTGTGCGATCCAGGCCAGCGCCTCGACGGTGTCGATGATCGGATAGGTGGTGGTGCCCGACCGGT
This sequence comes from Mycobacterium sp., assembly GCA_032161985.1. Classification (GTDB taxonomy): domain Bacteria; phylum Actinomycetota; class Actinomycetes; order Mycobacteriales; family Mycobacteriaceae; genus Mycobacterium. The sequence goes on along the minus strand of JAVRPX010000255.1, from coordinate 3,741 downwards.
GCGTGATGCTGGCGCGGTTGAGCCAATCGGGCGCGGAGCTGGCGAGCTGCTTTTCGAAGAAGGACGACCCCTCGACGCCGTTGGGCCACCGTTTACGGGTGGCGGGGCGGCCCGCGATGTGGGGCAGCATGACCTCGGCGATGCCGATGTAGTAGTCGAACACCTCGGCCTTGGTGGTACCCGTGGCCGGGTACAACACCTTGTCCGGGTTGGTCAGCTTCACCCGACCGAAGTGATCCACCACCTCACCGTATTACCCGCTGTAGCGTTGGACTATGACGAGACTGTTCGCGGCGTGCCTGGTCGCGGCTGTCGCTGTGCTTGTCGCGGCCCCGCAGGCGGCGGCTGATCCGGAGGATCACGTGCCCTACTGTTCGGCCGACCAGACTCCGATGGACAACAACTGCCGTCCGATGTCGGGTCAGGTCTTCACCGAAGACGGCACGGGCGCCAACCCGCACCTGCCGTCCGGTCTTGACCCCGGCAATGAACCGGTGACGTAGCCGCCTGCCGTCACGCCGTTGGGCTCCGGGCCGCCGGGCTCGTGAGTTTCTGGTCGGCTCGGTTGGTCTGCCACCTCTTCGTCTTCGGGTGGTCGAAATAGTTCGTCGTCGGGTGGTCGAAATAGTCGTTCGGGTCGGTGGTAGTCGTTGACGCGAGCTTGGCCGGTGTCGAGGTCTGCCGGCGGGATCCATTCGACATCGTTGCGTTCGTTGATCCGGGTGGTCCAACCGTCGGGGCCAACCATGCGGTTATCGGGACCGCACGCGAGACCCAATTCGTCGACGTTGGTCTGTCCGTCGTCGGCCCAATCACGAGCGGCGTGGTGGACCTGGCTGCCGTAGGCGGGCACTGTGCAGCCGGGTTTCGTGCAGCCACCGTCGCGAGCGATGAGCATGATCCGCTGCAACGGCGAGGCAACGCGGCGGGCCCGGAACAGGTCCAGTGCCGACCCGGTCGACTTGTCGAAGACCGCGAGCCAATGGTTGCTGTGAGCGGCCAGCCGGATGACGTCGCTGATGGGAATGATGGTGCCCCCGCCGGTAACCCCGACACCGGCGCGGCTTTCCAAGTCCTGCAGGGTCGTGCGGATGATGATCGAGGTCGGCAACCCGTTGTGCTGGCCGAGCTCACCGCTTTCCAACACACTGCGCCCGACCGCGACGAGTGCATCGTGCTGACGCTGCGCCAAACTCCGCTGATCGTTGTCGATCTGCTCCTGCGACGGAGTCCCCGAAACGCAGGGGTGCTCGTCGTCGGGGTTGCACATCCCCGGTGCGGCCCACTTGGCGAAAATCGCCTCGTAGATCGCCCACGCTTCGGGGCTCAGGTTGCCTTTGAATGGGATCATCTTGTCGGAGCCCTGCGGTCCCTTCCAGACGCCGCGGCGCCGCGCGCGTTCGGTGTCGTCGGGTTCTGGTCCGTCCTGGTCGAGGAGGAACAGGGTCCGGTCGGCATTGTCCTTCAGTTCCTTGGGCCCGACCCCGATCGCGGTGCGCACCAGGTCGGCTTCGATCTGTTCGCGGGTGAGTGTGTCGACCGCGGGTGGGATGCGCCGCATCGCCTCGCGTACAACCGTGACATGCTCGCGGTTGATCAGCCCGTGGGCTTGGGCGATCGCGGTGCAGGGCAGTGCCGGCTCGAGCGGTTCTCCGGTCAGTGTGCGGCGTGGTCCCAGTTGTGCCGCCTCGTCGAGCCGACGCCCGGCCTCGCTGGTTGAAATGCGCCACCGGATCGCCAGCACGTCGCGCCAGGACTTGGCGCCCATCTCCTTGGCGGTGGTTTCGGTCTGCAAGCGGGCCAGCATGCGATGGCTCTGAGTGGGCAGTTGGCATGCGAGGGTTTCGAGTTCGTCTAGCGCCCCGATCAACTCGGGCTTGGTGAGCGCGTCGATGGGCAGCGCGGCCAATTCGTCGTGCGCGGCGCGCAGTGCGGCGACCGTGGCCCGAACCGCTTCCGCTCCCATGACTCGAACATATGTTCGATATCTAAGAAGTCAGCGACGTATTTCACAAGAGTTCGATGAGAGGTTGTCACTAGCGGCGAAACACCTGAAACTGTTGTTACACAAGGGGTTCATCGTCGCTCTGCAGGACCGCGAAGGGTGCGGTCGGCACCTCTGCGATGGCCATCTTCGCGGCGGAGTCGGTGGGCATCACGTTATTCGAGAGCGCGACTAGGGCCTTGCTGGTGCCGACGTCGCGGCCGGCCTGCTCGCTGAGCAGCCACCGCACTTCGAGTAGATCGCAGTACGCCTGAATCGCGGTACCGGAGTGGTGCAGTGCGGCGTGCGCGAGGTGCTCGGTGGGGGTGACCACCTCGATCACCCACAGCCGCGCGGCAGTGGACTCGTCGACGTCGTGGCCCGCTTCCCGGCACAGCTGCGCTTGATACGCGCGCAGGTCGCCCAGCAGAATGCGGGCCTGCCCCTCGCCGACGTCCAAGCCGGTGAGTTCTCGAAGACGTTGCGCGTGGTAGCGCCGATCGCCAACGGCGACATGGATTTTGAGTTGGCTCGGGTCATCGCTGACCGGCTGCAGGGAGACTTCGTCGACAGCGAACCCGAGGTCGTTGAGGTGGCGAACGGTGCCCTCGACGCGGTAGCGATCGGTGAAGCCGAAGACCGGCTCTGCGTGCAGCAGTTCCCACAGCGAGTCGTACCGGTCCTTTACGTGTTGAGCTTCGGCGATCAACGTGTCTTGCAACGCATCCGGCCTGCCGAGCCGCTCAGCCAGATCGACCATGCCCATGGCGACGTTCTCCACCAGGATGTCGAGGTCGTATTGGCGTTGCCCCCGGCTCAGGGTGGGGTGCATCTCAGAAGTTTCGGCGTCGACCAGCCACGCCTGCAGTACCTGCCCGTCGCGGGAGAATAGCGTGTTCGCCAGCGAGCAGTCACCCCAGAACACGCCGTGGCGGTGTAGTTCCACCATCAAGCCGGCCATCGCATCCAACAACCGCTCACGGTGCTTCGGCTGGTCCGGCGGCAGCCGCATGAACAATCGGCGGTACTGCCATGACCCCTCGAGGTAACGGGTAACCAGGATCGCGGTGTCGAACTCGGGTTGGAGCACCAGACCCGCCGGACGCACGGCGGGGAGCTCCATGTCCTCGAGCCTGCGCAGGACGTCGTACTCCTTGGCGGCGATCCGCGCAGGCATGTCCTTGACCGCCCACAGCAGGTCGTCGGCCTCGACGAACTTGACCAGGTGACGACTGGGCCCAACGGCGATGTCGCGCAGTGGAACGTCCGGGACGTTCCATTCCGACAACGGCCGGTCCCACGGCAGTGCGAGCAGACCCGCTGAGGGTGTCCGGAGGCGGAACTCCGGTGCACGCATGCCAGATTGCTCCTCGCGTCCGCAGCCGTCAGTTGATGCGCTCGCCGGTCTCGGGATGGAACAGGTGCACCGCACCCTCGGCATGCCTGTGCAACCGCACCGTGTCGGCCAGTTTGGGTGCGGTGCGCGGATTGCACCGCGCCACCAATTCGACGCCCGAGCCTGCATGGGTGTACACGTACGCCTCGCTGCCGAGGTCCTCGACGAGGTCGACGACGACTTCGACGCCACCGGAATCGGTGAGTTCGAGTTGCTCGGGCCGGATCCCGAAGGTGACCTCCGACAGGCCTGCGTCGCTGAGCTTGGTCAGATTGTCGCGTTCGAGTTCCAGCGTCGAGTCACCGATCTTGACGCCGTCGGCGGTGACCGGGAGTGTCACCAGGTTCATCGCGGGCGATCC